>JAUICE010000014.1 GCA_030428185.1 Gammaproteobacteria bacterium | reverse complement strand
AACACTTATCTTAAGTTTTCTCTCACTCGATTTGCTCTGAAAATCATAGCATTGATTTACCCACCGGCGCTCCTTGGATTTGCTCTCACTTACATGTAAGTAAAACAACAACTCATCCTTTTATTGCCCGTTCATAAGCTTTATTTAAGCTCTATAAGCTATAAATTAAATCATAATGTTTAATTTTATGGCTAATATATGTCCGGTGGTAGCAAAGAAGCTCTAAATTTGAACCAAGAGGATGATCGTAAAAAGCTTATAGAGTTATTTAAGTTTTTAGGATTAAAGCATCTTTTAGTGGGACCGACTGAAAGTCAGTTTCTTCAAAGTCTTTTTAGTAGTAGTTCTGAAGAAGCAGAAGCTCTAAAAGAAGTGCTACTTGATGCTCATGCATTTGTTGAATCTCTCAAAAAAGAGCACGGCTTGTCCCAAGGAGATATCAGGGACTGGTGGGCATTATATTCCTCTATGGGTCAAGGTCGAAAGCTCAAAGAGGAAATACCGAAGTATGTTTATAGCCCACCGCTATCTCGTGGTGAGGGTACAGCATGGGATAGGGTTGATGCTGTGGCAGATCATTCAATGTCCTACACTTATCTAGCATTAAACGCACTAGGGATAGTTGTTGGCTGGTTAATGTATGCCTCAGGCGTAGGCCCTGCAGCAATGACTGGTGTAACGGCAGCAACAGCGATTGGAGCAACGTGGAATTATATTGACGTTGTTGGAGGCTTTGTTCAAGCAGCTAAAGCATTTAGAGACAAAAATCATGCAACGGGTAGTGCTTTATTTCTTTCATCAGCACAGCTTTTAAGTTTTTCGCTTGCGGCAAATATTGGTTATTACGTAACGCAAACCGTCAGCGCCTCAATGGCGGCTAGCTTTATGGGATTTTCATTTGCAGGATGCATGGCCATTGCGGTTGGTATTGAGGTTGCTAAATACCGTGAATGTGGCCGTAAGATGAAAACCTTTAAAGAACAAATGGACGGGCTTAAAGGCGAATATTACAAAGCATTAAAAGCAATTCCAGGAGTCGAAGGAACAATTGAAAGACTTGAAAAGGATATAAACGAATCTAAAAATAGCCAAGATCTGAAACTTCTACAACAAGATTTAATCTCTAAGAAGCAGGAGTTAAAAGGCTATGAGCAAACTATCAATAAATATCAACAACTACAGACAGGATATTACATGTTGCAAGCCAAACAAGCCGATCATAAGCGTGCGGCGATTTCTTGGGGTGCCTGTACGGTGGGGATGTTAGGGGTTGCATTAGCTGCTTCATTAGCCGCTGGTCCTTTTGCACCGGCAGCTCTAATTGGAGTTGCCGCTGTGGCAACGATTACAGGGGCAATGCGTATTTGGTGGAAAAATCGTGTTAAACATGCTGATAATTTGCAAGAAGCATTTGCTAGACCTAAAGGGGGTGGTAAAAATCTTAAAGAGCGTTTAGATAGTTTATGCGCAGAAGAAGACCTTTCTGTGGGAAATGTCATAGTAAATTTAAGAGAAGAAGTTACGATGAAGGGCTTGGGTAAATTTTCAGATACAAAGATTAGCTTTGAAGAGTATTTAAATAAAATGCTTCATACTAATCCGAAGAAAGCTGAAGCAATTATTAAAGTCTTAGAAGATGCCTTAGAAAATGACAATGTCACTCTGGAGGAATTAGACAAAGCTTTAGATATAAGGCGCGGTGTTGGTTTTAAAGTGGGCAAATCAACAGGCCAGAAAATCTTAGATAAGTTAATCAATGGAACTTCAGATAATCAGCAACGACCGAACCCTGATGAGCAAATGAATCCAGTTTAGTGATTTGTGCTTTTTATCCAATAACTTATTGATATAGCTAGGCTGTATATCTCTAGACTTGTTGTCGATATTGATACAAAACCCTTCCCTTTTTTGTTCAAATAAAATACCATTAACACACTTTTGGTCTTTTTTTGAGTTGTAGTATGGCCTTTCCGCAAGCTAATCCGGCTAATGTTTCCTGGGCAACATCTTCTGGTGAGGAGCGCAATAATCCTCTAAGCGATCCGTTTAGTGGTAAAGAACCGATGACTGATGATGAAAAACTTAAGTGTGTGTTAGAAGTTCTGCAAGTTAAGGATATATCTCAGTCGATTGAACTATTAAAGACGCAAGCTGAAGTAAAGAAGCATTTATTGCATTTATATGAAGTTTTAGAGCTATATAAAAGTAATGGTTTTTTTGCTGAGATGAGTGCTGCTAGCGAAAGAACCAATAAACGACAAGCTCAGCATGCCCTAGATTTATTTCATATGATGAATAACCAAAAGCAGCAGTCTGTTGTTCATAAAAATAAAAAGAAAAGACATCGTCTCTTTTATGCATCGGCAATATTTTTCTTTTTATTGCATACAGCAGGTCTTACATTATCGATTCTATCTTCTGCAAATATCGATGTGGGTATTCCAGGAGATAACCCTACCGCCTCTCCTGTAGGTATGGGCTATATCAATGCAATAGGTGGTTTAGTGCAGGCGTTTGTTGAGCTAAAGATGGGTAATTATGCAATGGCTGCAGGCCTAGCATTGTCTAACTCACAGCTTTTGGTTTGTACCATCGTCGCTCATGCGGCAGCAAATGCAGGGTTGATTAGCTCGTTTTTAGCGGGTGGTTTGATGGCTGGGTCTATTGCTTTGATGATGACGGCTGCAGGCGCTTGGGAATTTAATGAAGTGCGAAAGTCAAAGCGACGCATTAAGCTTTTAAAATCGCAGCTTTCTAATTTAGCAAAAACAGATGCAAACAAAGAAAAGCATGAGGATTTAGAGCATGCCTTAGTCATCGAGCGTGCACGACGTGATAATCATATTCGTCATGGAAAGTCATGGTTATATTGCTCAGCTGCGATGATTGCAACTTCTGCAATTGTATTTGCAAGTTTAGGTGCATTAAGTTTTGGTGCACTTCCAGCGGTTACGGCAGCAATTGGTATGGTGGCGATCCTTTGTAGCGTTATTCGAAAATATACGGTCAATAAGGTGAATCATTTAGAGCAGGCACATCTTGCTAAAGAAAGAGGTGTTGTCACAAACTTAATGAATTTAGAGTTAGATGAAATTACATTAACCAATGGCGCAGGCAAATCCGTTAAGATTGATTTATCTAAGCAAATTACGGTTCCTGGTATGCTAGGTTTATTTTCTTCAAAAATGACCATTAAAGAGTACTTAACTGAGATGCTGCATAAAGACGCGGATAAAGCAGATAAGTTAGTTAATGCGCTTAAACATGCAAATTATCATCAGCTCAAAGAGCACTTGTCTGAGCATAAGCTATGGAAGGATGGCGCGAAATTTGCCAAGGAATTACTAAAGCATATTGAGCACTCAGATGATTCGCCTAGCTTTGGTTCTTCTGAGAGCAGTTTGTATCCCTCATTAGTGGAATTTTCAAACGCTTAGCGAGCGTGCATCTAGGTGTTCCAATCTTTACTGAATTATCATTATCCCACATCTAGCTTTAGGTGTGGGATGGTCTTATGTTCACTATAATTGAAAAACTGCTGTAGCAGTTTCTTCAGTTCCAGTCGATTGTCCGGATGGTGTGTTTGGTATGTCATCACTTGACATGCTCTCCCTGATATTTTGCCCTGTGGTTGTTGTTGGTGGCTCAAGGCTGAGATTCTCTTTGGCATTTTCTAGTGACCTAATGGTAGCGCTAGATAAAGTTTTGTGTATTGTTTGCATTGAAGATGGTGAGCTATGCGAACTCAGAGAAAAAGGAGGCTTCCCGGGAGCAGACGGCTTTGTTTTATGTGCTCGCTTAGAGATAAGAGAAGAAATTTTTTTAATGGCTGAGCACAACAATGGAGTTGCTATGGCAACACTAATCACTCCGGCTATTGCTACACCAACTGGAGGGAACATAAATGATAAGGCGGCTAATCCAGCTGTGATTACAAATATAGAAAAGCATACTGCCGCCTGAATCTTATCTGGTATTATGCTTGCTAAGCCACCAAAAAATGAACCTGTAGCGATAACTTCCATAGGAAAAAGGCCAATTTTTGCTAGAACACTAAATACAGCAGGGGGAGATAGTATTGCAAGTATTGTAAATGCACATATAGCAATAATTGCAGCTACTACGTCTAGTATTATTTCTTTTTTATTTTTAGCCCAGGCGCTGGTTTTTTGCTTGTCTTCATCTCGACTGTATGTGGTTTCTTTCTTTTGTTTCATTTTATACATTTTCTTAAATATGTGAGTCCGAGGGCGACTGTTACTTTCATTTAACAATATACGCAATGCATTCTTAACACCTAGTGAAACGTATGATGGCCAGGCATACTATGCTATTTTTATGCAATTTCCCATTAATAAAATGTAAAGAGTATTTGCTTTGTACAAATTTATAAGAAATGGATTCTAAGATTTGCTGTCATATTTTGATAGAAAAGTTAAAAGTAAAGCTGCTGCTTTGGAGATGGTAGTAGCTTTGTATTGAGCGATATAAAAGTGTCTTGTTAGTTGAGATGTATTAATCGCTAACGAAACTAATGATCCGCTTACTAAGTCATCACTGATGATGGCTTGTGATAAGCAACTCAATGCAAGTTTGTTTGTCTTGATATAGTTTTTAATCGCTAGTGAATTATTAATAAGCGTAAACTGTTTAATCTTTGGTGAGATAGGATTTAACCACTGTTCGACAATTTGACGCGTGCCGGATGCTTTCTCTCTTAAAAGCCAGGGGTAATTGGTGAGTTGCTTGTTAGAAACGTTTTTTTGTTTTGCTAGAGGATGTTTTGGATGGCAAAACACAGTTAATGTATCTGTCATCCATGGTTGATAGTCAATGTTTTGTTGAAGACTCATGCCTTCAACAAGTGCTAAATCGGCATCTAGATTTAATATTTTTTTGATGCAATTTTCTGTGTTATGCGCAAAAAGCTCAAAACTTATTTCAGGGTGTTCTTTGGTGAATTGGCTTAATATTTTTGGTAGTAGATAACAGGCAATGGTTGTACTTGCGCTAATGCGAATATGTCCTGCTATGCTAGGCTTGTCATTATTAGCCTGTAACTCAAACTCATTCGCTTTTTGTAATATGGCGTGTGCATCTGGCAATAATCTTTGTCCAATTTCATTGAGTAGTAAACGCTTACCGTCTCGAGCAAATAGTTTTTTCCCTAGCTGAGTTTCTAACTGCGATAAACTCATACTTGCAGCGGCTTGTGTAATGGCAATGTTATCAGCAGCAATCGATATGTTTTGATATTTTGCTGTAAAAACAAACACTTGTAGCTGTCTTAGTGTGAACTTCATATAAATATTTCTTATAAAGATTATAATTATAATATATTTTACTTATTTTTGTTAATGCCTTATATTGTGATCATTAAAAAAACACGGAGAGTCATTATGAGTCAAGCAAGCAGTTATCCTACGGCTATTTCAGGACTGACTTTAGGCGTTGTTGGTATTTGTGCCTTTTGGTCAAAAGTATTTCCTGTAAGTACTATCTATATCTTAAGTTTTGGTTTTGGTCTTGCTTTTTTTTTACTGTTGCCGCTACTTTTAAAGTTTATTTGCACCCCATCAATTTTAATCGACGAACTTAAGCATCCGACAGTAGGAAGTGTTATTCCTACACTCGCTATGGCTTTGATGATCATGAGTCATACGGTTGGATTATACTCATTATCAATATCGATAGCTTTATGGTTATTTGCCATAGGACTGCACGTGACTTTTTTTGTGATATTTTCTTTTTATCAACTTCGTCATTTTCAGTTAACTCATATGATACCCAGTTGGTTTGTTCCACCCATTGGTTTAGTGGTTTCTTGCTTAACTGTGCCTGCTCCACAGTATATCCCAATTGCCTATTTTATTTTGAAGTTTGGTATTGTGAGTTATGCTGTGTTATTGCCATTAATGCTCTTTCGTATCACTGTTGGTGGTGTAATTGATGAAGGGCGCAAACCTTCTTTAGCTATTTTTGCAGCTCCCCCTAGCTTAACCTTGGCGGGGTATTTAAGTCTTTCCATTTATCCTAATCTGCTATTGACGATAGCTCTTTTTTCGATTGCAGTGGTGATGACCACAAGTGTTTATCTTATGCTATTTCACTTATTAAAACTTAAGTTTACTCCAGCTTACTCTGCATTTACTTTTCCTTTAGCCATTAGTGCGACAGCTATGCTGAAGTTTTCTCATTGGGCACAAAGTATTACACAGTTACAATCCTATGGTTTAGGACTAGAGAGGATAGCGCTAATAGAGGGCGTGATTGCAACGGGCATTATTTTTTATGTATTATTACATACGTTCATTTTCCTAAAAAGCCGTAGGTAAAGTACTCCTCATTATACGTGATAGAACATTGAGGGTTTATTCTTTGATCGAGATTATCGACTGATGTTTTACATACAGAAACGAGCCTGCAATTAAAGAGGCTAAAATAAAAGGCACTGGAATACCTAGTTTATAGAAGTAAACGAGTGTAATCACTGGGCCGTGGAGATACCCCCAAGCCCCCTCTAAAGCCCATATGGCAGGGGGAGAAAAGATGGCATATAGTACGATATAAAAAATAATCGTTAAGTTTGCGATAAAAAACCCCAGTAACCAATAGGGAAATAATCTAGCCTTTAGTTTGTGTTTTAAAATGTTAAAAATGATAAATGTTGCAATGATGCTTGCGAGCAGCACTAACCAAATAAGGTTATCTTTTAAATAAATGAAATCAAAAAGTATATTAAGAGTAACTGTTCTACCAAGCAGTAACTCAATCAATAGTGTCGAAGCACAAATATAAATGCTCCAAAAAAAGCAGCCGTATTTAATCATTTCAATTGGCGATTCTAAGTATTGTTTAGACTTTTATTATTAGAGAAAAACAATCTATGGTAAAGCATCATTTGATGAAGCTCAAAAACGCGCATTATGAGAGGATAGTGGTATATTATGTTGTTATTTTACATTTATAAAAACATATAGTAGATTTCGTGAAAAAATTGATGGGCTTAAGTAGTTATGAAAAAAACCATTCTGTTATTCTTTATATTCTATACAAGTGTAGTTTTTGCTGCGTCTGAATTAGATGGTTTTACGGTAGTTAGAGAATTTGGATGTGGAGATACGGCGGCTTTATTTGGTTTACTTAGTTCAACTGGTAACGTTATCATTAAAAGAGTTTCTGGACCCACTTTTCTCGGTGGCTACAGACTAGGAAAGTTAAACTCATCAACGATGAGTCATATATTTTTAAAATCAAGTCTTCCTATGGATAGTAATGAAAGAAAGAGCATCCTTTCAAAGTATAAAGGCGCTAAAGTTATTTATTTTGAAGGTTATCACGGGAGTTTATGTCAGGAAGAAGACGTAGAATATCGCATAATCGTTAACGGAGAGATTGACCACTTAGAATTTGAAGCTGTTTATCAACTCATTGCTTTACCTAATAAATTTGGGGATTGCACATACCATAAGTTTGCTTTTGTTACTCGTGTTGACGATGGCAGAGGAAATTTATCATCTAGGCTTACTCCAATGCTAAGTCTAACTTAAAAAAACTTACCATTATATCGATGTTTTAGGCTAAAGCAGCAAGATGCTAAAATAACTCTTAACTTTGAAAATTCACTGAAATTTGCGATTTGATTTATGCAGGGTAATTTGTGAGTGAGGATTTTATAGTTCATCTTTACATCCTAAAGTATCTCGGTACACGACTAAATATTAGGATGTTCCTTCGGTTATTCTTTAAATTTGGGTTTAAATAGGTTGCCACTCTTTAATGTGTACAGAGGTTGACTTAAAATATAAACAATCTTTTAAGCTTCACTTAATTTTTCTTCTTATGTTTTTTGTTACACTGCGCCCCATAAGTGTAACATTGATCAACCCGAGTATATTTTAAGCATAAAAGGGGTTTTTATGCCAATAACAACAGACTTGAAAACAGATCCGAGTTTACAAAGTATTTACTTTTCTATTGCCATTGCCGAAAAAGAGATTGCCTCGGTGAGAGCCTATGTAGAGACGGGAGCAGATATCAATGAAGCAATTTTACTATTATTTAGCCCAGCGTATAAAAGCGATACTCTCTTTTGGTTACATGATAATCCTTTGCTTTTGCAGAGCCTTACTATAGATGGCATGAATAGTGTTATTCCCGAGGGCAAATACCAAGGTAAGACGGTTGCAGAAACTTTAGTAAGCACCAAGAAAGGGCGTCAGCTGTTAATGGAGAATGAACCATTACAAACTCTGCTCTCTCAAACCACGATGGCCGATAGACTTAATGGTATTCTTGAGCAGGCAGAAACTGAAAGAACAACCATGAGCTCTCCATTAGGTTTTTTCAAAAAGTCTAATGCCAAGGCCGTTGAGTTAGTGCAATTGATTGTTTATGGGGATTTAAGCAAAGCAGAAGCTTTACTTAAAGACAATCCACGCTTAGTAGAGACACTACTCACTGAAAAAGTCACCGTCACCGATTATTCAAGACGAAAGGTCAAGAAAAAGACTGCTTTTCAAGCCGCTCTTTGTGCCATGGATGATGAGCTCTGTGAGATGTTAGCTAAATATATGTCAAAAGAAGAAATGGCTCGTCAGTATCAAGCCATTTTTCCAGAAGGACATTATCACCATTATCTAACACAAACTTCGTTTGATTTTACTCACATCATACAAGCAATTTGTCAAAGTAATAATGATGATGTTAAAAAAGCACTTAGTCTTGATTTAACTAATGAGTCGCAGCTCTGGCAAGCTCTTAAACAGTTTAGGGCAGATTTTACTAAGTGCTCAAGTGAAGAAGAGATTTTTAATCCATATCACATTGTCAGCGCACTTTATCTTTATGAAGTACAAAAATTTGAGAGTGCTGATCAAAAAAGGCTATTTTGGAACCAAGTTGTAGGGTACGTACAGCGATACATACCTGCTAATATTGCAATGGATTATGTTCAGGGAATTTATAATCGAGCTGAACGAAATGAAAAAGTTTTACGTTCGCTAAAGATTGGGAGCCGCTCGCTATTTTTTCCTCTAAAATTTGGGTCATTTTCTAGACTGGGTTATCAATATGCCTATTCAATACACTCGCGTGGACCTCAAAGAAACCAGCCGCCGCAGATACAGCGATCTAAAGACGGTGCTTCCTTGCCTGTTATAGCAGAATATTTCTTTGGGATGAAAGTAATAGACTTTTGGAGAGATTCTATAATTAGATTCGAACCACCATCGTCGATGCACTTAAGAGAACAGCTCGTTGATGCTGTATCAGGATTTTGTGTACCGTGAGAATATCAAGTAGAACTAGGCGCAGTTTTGCCCACTATCGCTCCCATTGTACAAAATAATGTTTAATGTGTTGAGACGAAGTTCAAGTTAAGAAGTGATACAATATTTCTCAATGGTACCGAGGGTGGGACTCGAACCCACAGGTAACCACTTGAATAATACTAAAGAGCGGACAAAGCTATTTGCAGTTTATTTTCATTAGATTCGGTATGTATGCTAACAGGTTGAATGTATGTACCCAATAGAAATGAAGGTGCGTGGTTTTGAGCTTCACCGAATCTCCAACTATTGATATTTTTATCAGTCGGAATGTCTAGACATTCCTCCATCAAAAAGCTCAAAATTTAAAGATTTTACTTTGCTCAACGTATAACATAAATCCACTATAATCATTTGGTTATGAAAAACGTTAGGCAAAGAGATTTTTTTTAAATTGCTATAAAACTTTTGTAAAATAGTCTTATGAAAACGCTCACAAATACCATTAGTTTGCGGTGACATTACTTTTGTTTTTGTATGGTCAATGTCATTAATGGCTAAATAGAGCTGATAATCATGCTGCTCTACACGCCCACAGTACTCAGTTCCTCTATCCGTTAAAATACGTAGCATAGGTAGCTCTCGCGCTTTAAAGAATGGTAGAACCTCGTCATTTAAGGCATCTGCAGCCGTAATTGGTGTTTTGGTTGATTAAAGCTTCAACGCCACCTTCAGACACCGCTTCTTGGTAGCGGTAGAACGTATCTCGTGATACACCCATTACCTTACAAGCTTTCGACACATTGTTTAATTCTGAAGCTAGGCTTATAAGCCTTGTTTGTGTTTTATAATTGGATTGTTACTAGGTAACATAGAGAGTCTCCTATTTGTTTTGATTTAAAGTCTTAACACCTTTATCAAAACGGGAAACCCTCTACTTTTCAAGTACTGTGTACGTTCTGGTCGAGACTTCTACAGGTAAGGTCATATATTACATGCGTAACCCAATGATTTTTAGTGGTTTATTTAATTTCATCCCGCAGTGGTATTTTTATATTAGATGATTTTTTGTTTTGAAGAGCATTAAAAAAATCCAAATCGGTTGATAATATAAATCCTTCTGAGTTTGAAGGGATACTGTTTTTATATGCTTTTAATCGGCGCCAATAGTTATAAAACTCCTTATCCTTTTGATAGACCTGTGCATAAATGCGAGTTGCAGTAGCATCTGCTTTTCCTTTAATAATTAAGGCCTTTTTAATGGCGGGAGCTATAATATTTTTTTTGGCCAAATTTAGCTTTCCCTCAAT
Organism: Gammaproteobacteria bacterium; assembly: GCA_030428185.1. Lineage (GTDB taxonomy): Bacteria > Pseudomonadota > Gammaproteobacteria > Legionellales > Legionellaceae > JAUICE01. Next base: position 27,465 of record JAUICE010000014.1, on the reverse strand, counting down.
CTGATTTTTTATGTTTAATCCATTTGAGCGCAACTTATCAGCTTGTATCAGTCTTTTTGCTATCATTCGTTTAAAGACTAACTTTTCTACCGAAGGATCATAGGTAATATCTTTAACGTAGATACCTAAAACCGCTATACCCGATTGGGCAAGATAATCTGTGACACCTTGTTTCACCTTTTTGATAAGAAGAGGGCGTCCTCCTTTTACTTTTTTATGCATTGCCATTATGTCTATATTATTATTTAATTTTCTACTAATCATAATGCTATCAAAGACGGAATGTAGTCGTTTAGAGCGAATAACTCCCACTAAGTCAGTTCGTCCAATGCTGTCTCTAATCATTCCAGAGATAATATTACGTAGTAGAATTCGAACTTCATCGCTAGATCCCTTTAAGCGAATAAAGAAAAGTTCAGGATCAGAAATTCTCCAGTTCACTACTGTATCAAGATAAATGAAATACTCATCTTGAGTTACCGAACGAATACGAAATTCATTTTCAGTAAATATTCTTTTATCAAAATAATTAGCTTTCCATATAATAGGTATTTTGAAATATAAGCCTGGTTGTTTGTAAGGTTTCATTACAATTTTTCCAAATTGAGTTAAAACCACTTGCTCACCTTCATTAACAATAAAAACACCTGAACGAATTAATGCAACAAAAAATATTACGATCATAAACATAACAGTTACATTCATTCTAAACATAAAAAAGAAAATCATAAAAATTATGAGTAAAACAAAAGGGGTCATTACTTCTTACCCTCCCTAAAATTATCATTTTTAAGTTGAGCTGACATGGACGAGTTTTGTTGTTCTAAATAATTATTATACTGTTGATGTGTCTTCTCGCGTTTTGAGTGCTCTTGTGAGAGTTGATCCAGTTTTAATGGTTGAAAAGATTTTTTTTGAAGAGCGTTATTTGGGTGTTTATTTAAATATATCTTGTCGTTGGGGACAATATTTTTAAGCATCTTATTTACGGCTTTTCCCATTAGCACAGGAACGATACCTTTTATATCTTTTCCTACAACAATGTGGGGAGTTCTATAATATATAAACTCCATCGCTTCTATATATAGCCTGTCTTTTGTTACCTGTTTGGCTTTTTTATATTCTTGTAATATAAGATTGAATCGCTCAGCTTCTCCATAGGCTTTTTGAATTGTATATCTAGCATATGCTTTAGCATCTAAAATAATTTTATCAGCATATCCTTTAATTGCTGGGATTTGAGATTCATATGCTCTTTGAGCTTCATAAACTAGTCTTTCCATTTCTTGAGAAGCTTTATTTACTTCATTAAATGCTGGAATTGTTTCCTTAGCTGGAAGTGCCAACAAGATAATAACTCGATTAATGTTTATCCCTAATTGATACTGGCTAACTATTTTTTGAACTTTTTGTAACGTATTCTTTTCTATTTCGTTTCTTTTGTTAGTAATAATTTGTTGTACAGTATAGTTACCTATCGTTTCATTCATTTTGGCTAAAGCAATATCTCTCAAGTTTCTTTGAGAGTCTCTTGAATTAAATAAATAAGATTTAACATCCTTAATCGTATATTGTATCGTCCACTGTAGTTCTACTATATTTAAGCTGCCAGTGAGCATTTTTAGCTCGCTAGGAATAAGAATTTTTCCGTCCATGGTATTCTTAGAGTTAGGATATTTGTTTAATAGTGATTCAGTAACTTTAATTCTTTTATCTATTGCTTCTTTACTCATTATTTTGGGGGGGGCGTAATGTTTTCTTAAATAATCATGGGTCATTCTTTGTGATTTCTTTACTTCATTATAAATATCACCTTTTGACGAAAAAAAACTATTGCTGTCTTCTTCAGTGTAAAGAATATTTTTTTCATAGTTTTCTAATATATGATGTTCTTGTGGTGCTACTGATGGGCGTATTTTGGTTAGCTCGCTCGGTCCTTGTCGAAATCCAAATTGTTCTTCTCGAATTAATTCTGATTCAACAATGTAATATCGTTCTATTAGTGGAAAATGAAATCCTAATCCCGGACCTAGTACTCGATTAGATTTCCCCAATCTTAGTACAATAGCTTCTTGTCCTATGGAGACTACAAAGAAGCAATCGACGACGATTATGATTAAAATAACACTAATAAGGCTTAAGGTTAAAATGTATTTAGTTAAGTGAATAGCTCTATTTTTTTCTTGTTTATTTTTGTATCTATTGATGGCTGTTCTTAAATAATGAATCATTGTCTGAACAAAAATATCACTTGCATCGTATATGTAACGAAAAACTTGTTTTATTAAACGTATTAGTGCTAGCAGTGAGTAATATAATCCCTTTATAAATTTACATGTTAGTGCTGTTAAGTAAGATAAAATGTTCACTGTATTTTTGCTCATTAATTAATTATTAGCTCTATTAGCATAGTTAACCCAAGTAAAAATGAAATAAGATAGTTTGATTTTGTTATCGTACGAGGTTTTACATACTGCAATGCAATACATCCCAAAAAACCACCTAAAATAGCACCAATAGCAGCAGGCCCCCCTATCTGATAAGGTAGGGGATCATTAAAAGAGCTAGCTATTAAAGTTGACAAGCTTGTAACTGTCATAATCACTGCCGAAGTTTTGACGGACTGCTTGATACCAAAGTCAGCCCAGACAGCCATGAAAGAAACGATGAGTAAACCTCCACCAATACCTAGTAAACTAGCCATTAATCCTGAAGAAACTCCTATCAATATATATTGCATAAAGTGTTGTTTATGGTGTTTTTTTGTGATAACTACAGATTGTAGTTTATGACTAGCATTAATACGTATTAAGTCAATATTGATAAACATAATGCTGGTGTATATTAGTTGCAATACTCTTTCAGGAAGCAGATGAATGAGATAAACGTTGCCTAAAACTGCAAATATAATTCCTGGGACTGATGCTACAAGGCAAGGGGTCCAGTCTATATGTGATGTTCTAGCGTACTGAATTGTCCCTGTAAGTGAGGATAAAAATACGGCAATTAAACTTGCCTCAACTGCTATTTTATAAGGAATTCCAAGAAGGATAAAAATAGGCATTAATACAACCCCAGCACCTATTCCTAAAAAGCCAGAAAGGTAGCCCGCTATTATGCCAAAACAGAAAAACCAAATAATCATCACCTATCCTACCTTATTGTATTAACTAAGTTTTTCAGATCAAATATGCTAATCATTTTTTGTCGATTGGTCCTTATTTAAATAGCGATTGTATAATTGTTGATATTTTCGTTCTTCCCAGTCTTTTGAGTAGATCCAAATCCCACTGGTTAAGGAAATACCTCTAAGTATAAGCATGATTCCCCAGAGGAGAATAATCCAAAAAAACCAAGACGTTTGTGCAAATGGCCAGAAGCTGTAAATTAAATAGGCAAATATGGAAAAAACAAAAAGAACGACATTGCTATAAAAAGAACGTAATTTTCTTACCTGAACTTTAAGTTTTCTAGTAACTTCCTCTTCATTTATAGGCATAGTAAAGTACATTTGGAGTTTTATATAATGTGAAGCAACATATGTACCATGTTTGTTACCTCTTACTCATCTTGATAAGGTAAAACTTAGTGTTACCAAAAATTTTAGTGCAAAGATTGAGCACATAGCAATACGATATTTTTTAATAATGAAATCATCATCTCATGCTTAACTTGATAGTCATGAGATGATGACAATTGTTGACTATTTTAGTTGTAGCCAGCACTCGGTTATTAGTTCACTTTCTGGAACCTCATAGTCAAAGTTATGGTAGTTAAAGATAATGGGCAACTCGCCTAACTCTTCTCCTGATTTGGGTAACCAATCACGATACATTGCATATACTGTATCACCGAGATTATCGTGAGCGCCAAAATGAGTCGCAATGGCATAGCGACCGCTAGGAATATGCTTTTCTATAACCTTACCAATTAGCTTATAGTGTTTGGGCACGGCTAATCCCAAGTCAAAACGAAACTCTTCCGGTTTTGTTTGCAGTGGATCATCGTATCCAAAGCCAAAGGCTTCTTTATTTTTAGGCTTCAAATCAATAGGCTGCTCTTTTGCCCAATCAATTAATTGATTAAGACTTTCTGCCATTCGGTTTGGATCACCTCGATGCTCTATTATAGCAAGCCTGATTTCAGATTTATTTATAATTTCAATTTTCATATTCACCTCAATATGTCGTTTATATTGATGTCGAGGTTTTCTAAATAAAGCTAAGCTTTTTTTAGTCCTAAAATCTTGTGGTGAAAGACCACAGTATTTTTTAAAAGCTCGTGAAAAAGCTTCATGAGACTCAAAACCAGCATCAATAGCAATCGTTAAAATAGTTTTATCACCCTCAATAACCAACTGGCTTGCTGCACGTTTTAGCCGAAGCCACTTGATATACTGATACAGTGAAAGTCCAACATGTATGCTAAACAAGCGATGAAAGTGAAAAGGTGACAAACAGGCAATTTTACTGAGATCGTTGACCGATAGTTCAGCATCCAGATTTTGACCTATGTGATTGATAACCTTATCAATTCTTTGTTTGATATCCATTATACTAATAATCGTTTGTTTAACAGGTGAATAGTGTATCTGTATGAGTATAGTGAATACTTGATGATTCTTGCTGTATTATGAACAATTTCTAGGATATATGAGAGTCGCTTCCGATGTGAGAAAACGACGCTCAAAAAAAAGAGGTGATGATGCTGTAGTCAAGCATATTACTCTTGGCGCTTCATGGCATCAAAGAAGGCGTCATTAGTTTTATGATCTTTTAAGCGAGTTAGCATAAACTCAATTGCAGCAGTTTCATCCATATTGTGAAGAATTTTACGTAGGATCCACATGCGTTGTAGCTCTTCAGGGGATACGAGCAAGTCTTCACGACGTGTACCAGAGCGATTGATATTGATTGCAGGATAAATTCGTTTTTCAGCAATCGTACGGCTTAAGTGAATTTCCATATTACCGGTTCCTTTAAACTCTTCGTAAATGACTTCATCCATTTTTGAGCCGGTATCAATTAAAGCTGTTGCTAGAATCGTTAAACTACCACCATTTTCTATATTTCTGGCTGCACCAAAGAAACGCTTAGGTCTTTGCAATGCATTTGCATCGACACCACCCGTTAATACTTTTCCAGAAGCAGGAGCGACTGTATTATAAGCACGCGCGAGACGTGTAATAGAGTCTAGCAAAATGACAACATCTTTTTTATGCTCAACCAAGCGCTTGGCTTTCTCAATAACCATCTCAGCAACTTGCACATGACGTTGTGCTGGCTCATCAAAGGTTGAAGCAATCACTTCACCGCTCACTGAACGTTGCATTTCGGTGACCTCTTCTGGACGCTCGTCGATGAGTAAAACCATAACATGGCACTCTGGATAATTTTTCTCAATCGATTGCGCAAGATTCTGCATCATTAACGTTTTACCCGCTTTAGGTGGAGAAACAATTAAGCCACGTTGTCCTTTACCAAACGGTGCACATAAATCGATGAGCCTTGAGGTTAAATCTTCTGTAGATCCATTACCTTGCTCCATGCGCAAGCGTTCATCTGCAAATAGAGGCGTAAGATTTTCAAAAAGAATCTTATTTTTTGCACTCTCTGGACTATCAAAATTAATTTCATCGAGCTTGAGGAGAGCAAAGTAGCGCTCACTATCTTTTGGTGGGCGAATTTTTCCAGATATAGTATCACCAGTTCTTAATCCAAAGCGCCTAATTTGGCTTGGAGAAACATAAATATCATCGGGACCTGCAAGATAAGATCCTTCAGCAGAGCGTAAGAAGCCAAACCCATCTGGTAGTATTTCTAAAACACCGTTACCGTAAATATCTTCACCTTTTTTTGCATAGGCTTTTAAAATAGTAAAAATAATATCTTGCTTGCGCATGCGCGCGGTGTTTTCGATACCAAGTTCTTTGGCAATATTGACTAGCTCAGCAATAGGTAACTGTTTAGCTTCACTTAGATTCATAGTTTGATTTCTCGCTTGATGATAAAATGTTTATGAGTTCCATTAGGAAAATATGTAAGATTTGTAAGGACGCAGCGGTCGCCGCATCTCCCTGCATGGCTATACTAGCATAACTTTTCGCTATGTCAAAACCACTCAAAGTTTCTGTGGGGCTTTTGATTAGGTAATTTTTACGGTATAAGACGGCTTTATGATATGAAAGGATAGGGGCATGTATGGCGCTCATTCGTGGTAGTAATCTTCACTTAGATTTTGGGCATGGAGCGTTATTAGATAATGCCTCGTTTGTTATTCAAAAAGGACAGCATATAGGTTTAGTTGGTAGAAATGGAGAGGGAAAATCGAGTTTTTTGAAATTACTTAATGGGGACGTCAAGCCTGAAAGTGGCATACTACAAATGGCTTCTGGTGTTACTATTCGTCGATTAAGTCAAGAGGTCCCAGTTAGTGATGAGGCTTATGTGTTTTCAGTCGTTGCAGAAGGGTTAGGTGATATACATAGTATTTTAAACAACTATCAACAGCTAAGTACAAAGCAAAACTTAAATGATAAAGAAGTTACAAAGCTTCAAAGTTTACATGATCATATTGATGGAGCGCATGCTTGGGATGCGCTAACCAATGTAAATGCAATGATAAGTAAAATGTCGCTTCCTGGTGATAAGCGTATGAAGTCTTTATCGGGTGGAATGCGCCGAAGAGTATTGCTTGCACAGTGCTTGCTTGCAAAGCCTGATATTCTATTGCTTGATGAGCCAACTAACCACTTAGACATTGAGGCGATACAGTGGTTAGAAGAGCTATTACAATCGTTTAAGGGCGCTTTTATTATCGTTTCACATGATAGAGCGTTTTTAAAAAAAGTTGCTAAGCAAATAATTGATATTGATAGAGGGAAATTGACGACTTTTAACGGTGACTACGATTTTTATTTAAAACAAAAAGAGTTACAGCTTAATGCTATTGAAAAAGAGCAGGCCCGTTTCGACAAAAGACTTTCAGAAGAAGAGGTATGGATACGACAAGGTATCAAGGCACGGCGCACGCGAAACGAAGGGCGTGTGAGAGCGTTAAAAGCAATGCGCGAAGCTAGAGGAAAAAGAAGAGCGCTTAAAGGGACGCTGTCTTTAAGTTCAGGGGACGTTGCACATTCTGGAAAAATAGTTTTCGAAGCCAAAGCTATTTCATATCAAATAGATAATAAGCCTATTATTCAAGAGTTTTCAGCCACTGTGCTTCGCGGTGATAAAATTGGTATTGTTGGGCCAAATGGTTGTGGTAAGTCGACGCTACTTAATTTGTTGTTAGAGAACCTAAAGCCTACAAGTGGTCAGATTAAACGCGGAACAAACTTACAGATAGCCTACTTTGATCAGCTCAGGGAGGCGATTGATGAAGAAAAAACGGTTATGGATGTTGTTGCAGAGGGAAGTCAAACAGTCAATGTTTTTGGTGTGGAAAAACATATCATCAGCTTTTTAGGAGAGTTCTTGTTTTCACCTGATAGGTGTCGCTCACCCGTTAAATACTTATCAGGAGGAGAGAAAAATCGCTTGTTTTTAGCTCGGCTTTTTACACGTAATGCAAATATTTTTATTTTTGATGAGCCTACAAATGATTTAGATATTGAGTCGCTGGAGATGTTAGAAGCATTTATGGTCGATTTTCCGGGTACGGTAATTATTGTTAGCCATGATAGAGTTTTTCTAGATAATGTTTGTGGGAGTATTTGGCATTATGAAGGTAATGGCTGCTTTGGTGAGCATGTTGGAGGCTATACAGACACTTTATTACATACTGAAAAAAAATCATCAGAGAGTAAAATAGTTATAACTCAAAAGAAAAAAATAGCGAAAAAAGCTGTACTCACACCGGAAGAAAAACGGGAGTTAAAGCGTCTTCCAAAACAAATAGAAGCATTAGAAGTAGAGCTTGAAAAAGCTCATGATATGCTTGCTGACTCTTCGATATATGAGGTTGGTAACGAGCAAAAATATCAAGCGTTAGCCTCGAGAGCTAAAGCAATGGAGGCAGAGTTAGACGAGCTTTTTACTCGATGGGATATACTTGAAGGCTTACAAAAAAATTAGCTTGTTTCTTTAAGGAGGATGTAATGTGAAAGGGTATATTTGTTCCAGTAGACTCAATAGTTATCAAAGTTAATATTGCTTAATTTACAATAATATCTATCATTAACGACTACACATTGAAAAATAAGCTTGCAAAAATGAGCCAAAATAGCACAGTATTGCAAAAATCAATACAACTTTATGCGATTGTTGCTATTCTTATTAGTGTCGTCACAGTTTCTATTGTGAGCATAACACCTTTTTATCGTGATCTTCGTGAAATTGAAAAACGTGATTTAAAATTTGCTAGAGATTCTTCTGCGGGTATTCTCAATGAGTTTTTTTCACGAACTATAGATATTGCGAGTCAAATCTCGAGCCGAACTCAGGCAAAAATGCTACTAGAGTCATGGATAAATAAACCCGATAGTAGACAAGAAACAGAGCTTTTTCTAGCCGAAATTCTTAAAGCTGCGCTTGGAAGCAGTAATAAATTGGTCAGTATTTCTCGCTTTGATAGTCAAGGAAAATTAGTGACTCGAGTTGGAACTAAAGTTAATGGGTTACTGCCAAAGCAGTTTGATATTAGTCGCATTAGAATGCTTGGTCCGATACAAAAAGGAACGGAACATTATATTAGTGTGGTTTCACCGATAGATTATGATATTAGTATTGGCTATGCAATTTATAATAAACAAGATGATAACATGGAAACAATGTTATTTAGGGCCGATAGTTTGATGTATCAACATAAGAAAGGCAAGCCTTAGTAATAGGTAAAAGCTGAGTTAAAGGACAAGAGTGTAGAAAGTGCCAACCTAGCAGTTTTCAATATTTAGGTCTCTACTATAGGAGGCACTTTAGCTTATAAATATAAGTATTATTAAATATTTGATTCTATAAATGCAGCAAGCTGTGATTTTGATAACAAGCCGACTTTTGTTGCTTCAACATTGCCGTTTTTGAACAGGATCATTGTTGGAATACTCATCACACCGTATTGAGATGGTGTTTCTGGATTTTCATCAATGTTGACCTTAACAATTTTGATTTTATCAGCAAAGTCTTTTGCAGTTTCTTCTAAGACAGGTGTAAGCGCTTTACAAGGGCCACACCATTCAGCCCAAAAATCGACGAGGACAGGAAGGTTTGACTCTAACACGTCAGTTTTAAAGTTTGCATCAGTTGTTTGTAACACTTCACTCATAAGAGACTCCTAGTAAATATTTATTCGATTTCAAACCAAGTCGCCAACATTGACTTAAGCTGTTCAGTGCCCTGCTTTTTGGTTGCTGAAAAGGTTTGCGCACTAATCAGATGACTATAGATTTGATATTTAGCCTTAAGCTGATGCAATGTGCGTTGTTTTGTTTGTTGATTAACTTTATCAGATTTACTCAACAAAATATGTATTCTGATGTTAGCATCAATTGCCCAGTTTAACATAAGTTCATCAAACTCTTTTAATGGGTGCCTGATATCCATCAATAAAACGAGTCCTTTTAGCGCCTGTCTTTCTTCCAAATAGCGCTCTAACAGACCTTGCCAGTGCTCTTTGACTTGGCTTGCAACTTTAGCATATCCGTACCCAGGTAAATCAACTAGTCTGCGTGTTTCATCAATTTCAAAAAAATTAATAAGTTGTGTTCTTCCCGGTGTTTTACTTGTTTTAGCTAGTGAGGTTCGTTCAGTGATGCAATTAAGCGCTGAAGACTTACCCGCATTAGAGCGACCGGCAAACGCAACTTCTATGCCACTATCTTCAGGACATTGATTTAGCGCATTAGCGCTTTTTAAAAAAGTGATTTGTTTTAAAAAGTTTTGGACAGTAACGGGCATGCTGTTGCACTTTTAGATTTAAATTTGAGCAGATATTAGCAGTCGAGCGTCTAATCGTCAAGAAAGATAAATATTCACAGTTTATCTGGAAATGCATGTTCACTTCCATTGGGTATATTTCGGTATCCATTAAGTCTAGACAATTGACACAAAGTCTTTAATACTGCTTTTAACCACTTTTTATTAAGTTGCAAACATGAAGTTAATTAATGGATATAAAAGAAAAGTTGCTCTCTCTTTTGAGTGGGATGGGTGCGGTGAAATTTTAGATTTACCGTATAATCAATTTATTAACAAGTACATGCGGCTTATTACTCAAAGTGATAGGGATTATCTTAAAAGAGTCTTAGAATTAATAAAAAAACTTTTTTTATCATATCTGAAAGAGTTAGGCGAAGATGCGTCATCTGAGTTGTTTGTTGGCTCATTGCGACAGAGTTTGAATCTTGATAACGAGGGTACAAAACAATTTGATAATAAAGCATGCTTTCCTGTTTTAAAGCGAATTGCTAATGAAAACGATTGGACATTTAACCCTCTACTTTTAGCAGATATTTATGATGAGCAGGATAATGAAAGAAAGCCACCTTTAAAGCTAGGTACGGCAATGTATGATAAACAGTATGATACTTGTATTGATGCCCATAAGATTGATATAGTTTCCACGCAGATTCAAGAGCTTGCTATAAAATATCCAAATGAAGAAATTGATTATTACTTTATTGATAATGATGAGGAAGTTCTAGAAAGGTTATGTCAGTACTTTGAAGATTACCCAGAGCATAAGCCTCAAAATATCAGCTTGCATCTAATGAAATTTGATTGGTTCTCAATTTTTGAGAATGCGGTGTATCGGAATCTATCTGATGAAGTGATAAAGGCACAAATGAATAATGTGCTTCAAACCGTTAAATCATTTCCATCAGCCATAAAAGGATACATGATACAGGCTCAGGAGTGTATGTCTAAATTAGAGCGAGTACTCAGTAACATTCAGATGGCTTATCACAATACAAGTTTTTTTGCAAAGCGTGAGAAGCGCCATTTAAGTGTCGAAATTAAAATTTTGTCGATGATTATCAATCAAATTAAAGCACATGAAGGTGAGTATCAAATGCATTTAGAGGCAGTTTCAATGGGGTATGATGCCTTATTAGCAAATGGATGTATTCATGTGAGTACCAAGGAACATAAAAGTATACTGGAGGTCACTATGAATGGATTAAATGAGGCTTATAGAGCGCTTGATAGAATAACGAATCAAGACGAGCCCGATAGTCTGCTTTATCCACAGGTTACTTGCGTTTAGTCATGAAGGGTTTAGCCAAATAGTGTCTTTACTGATTATGTGAATGGGCGCAATTATTTTGATTTGGCTATTTGTAGTAATTTGTCCATTTTTAGAAAGTGATAAATACAAGCCACCACTGTTAATTGTAATACAATTGTTGGCCTGTAAAGTGGCGCGGCCATCAATAAATATTTTTTTTCCACGAAGGCTGAGCTTTTCATTGGTAACAATATTTAAAGAATTGCTGGCCTTAATAGCCAAGCTTTTTGTCGTAAACATCATATGTTGACTAGAGAATATAATTTGATGCTTCACGGATGCAGCAAAACTTTTTGTAACTAAGCTACCATTATTTGCAGTAATTGACAGAAGTTCTTTAGTATTAATATTGAAGTTTTTCGTTGTTATTTTAAGTCTAGTTGTTGTTATGTTTAGGGTATGGCGTGTATAGATTTTAATATCGCCTCTTTCTGCATTTAGTTTGATAGCGCTCAAGTGCTTAAGTCCACTCAATGCTATGCTATGTTTGTTTTGGGGTTCAGAGAGGATAATATTTTCTTTTCTATTACTTATATGTGTCATTAGTCCACGTTTACTTTGTATCACAACATCATTGTCTTTATCTTCATGTGTTATCGCCTCTCCGAGGCATCCAAGGATGATAGGATGAAACAGGTTATCATTTAAAAACCCTACACAGACGATGCTATTCGCATACAGCGGAAGATAGGTCCCTACAGGATACGTACTGCAAAAAAGAGCTACTTTATCCATTAAAATAATGTTGTCTCCAGAGAATCCTTTAAGCTTTACCTGGTATTGATTGTGTTGATTGGCTGGAGCCTTGCCAATATCAACAACTGTTCCTCTAATAAAATGAGGCACGGGTGATTTCATTGCTTTGGGTATTATTATATCAAGAAATTTTTGATGATCTTTATGGAGAGTATTCACTAAAATAGTCCTTAACCTTTTGACAAAATATGAGTCAAGTAAGTGGACATTTAGTTGCTTAAATATTATTTCAGCAGGAATGAGTAAATAAATATAAATATGTTTCTGTTTATGATGGGTTATTGGATTAGGTAATGACTGATGATTATCAACTATAGTAACAGAGCTAATGATGTTAAAGCGCTTTCTAATTCCTTTTATAGTTAAGTTAACTGAGTGAGCAAGGAATAGACGTTCATCGTTTGTTTCTATCACATATAAGTATCTAAGGCAGTCAAGCTGTTGCATTAAAAGCTCGAGTTGGTAGACAAGCATGTGTGTTGATCTTATTGGTAAAGGTAATTGAAGTTTTATATCCCCATAACCTTTTAGCAATGATTTAGAGAGTACTGTGGCTTTAAATACTTGGTGAATATTATCTGGATTAGTTGCTGAAGCAGAAATCGTATTTGGCAAAGATAGAAAGTAGCGTTTAACGGTTATGAAACGCTCGGATGTCTGAGTAAATTCGCTTATTTTTTGCGACTGACTGAGACTGAAGGCATCATTGATTTCAAAGTATCCTTTTTTAATATTAAAATAAAAGCAGAGTCCGTATTGCCAAACCAGCCTAAAAAGTAAATCTAAGTCTGTCTCATCGTATTGAATTAACAGTTTCAAATGAGCGTGGCATCCTTTTATGTTGATATTAACAAGACCATATTGTTGAAAGAGCGTTTCAATGATTTGGCACAAGCTTTTATTTTGATAGATGATATTTTTTTTTCTTTTATTAAGCCTTTTAATAGGTGACATTAGCTTTAATGAGACTAAATGCTTTGAATATTTTGAATTAGTCATGTGAATATGTGTTATATCAAAGGGTAAATAAACATAAGACTTATTTAAAACACGTAAATAGCACTGATTATGAAGTAGTTTATGTTTATCGAGCGCTTTAGAAATAAAGATCTGAAGGTTGGCATTATAAATACCGTTTAATCCAAAATTTGAGATTGTGTATGTAATGACAGGAAAACATCCTTGACTAGTCATTAGTGTTGCGTGAAAGGGCTGCTTTGACACTTGAGTGAAATCCATTTAAGCAATCAAGAAATGTATCCTAGCCTATCTTGTCGTTTTGATGCAATAAAGATTTAAGTATTGTTGACTTCAAGTGAGGCTCCGCCCCAACTAAGCCCAGCTCCAACGACGACTAATGTAATATGAGAGCCTTTAGTGAATTTATCTTTGTTTTGACTTAAAACCGATGGTGCACCAGCTGAGGCCGTATTGCCAAAATAATCAATATTAAATAAATGTTGTTTCTGATTAATATTAAGCTTTGAACAGACGGTTTCTAGCATTGTTAAATTAGCTTGATGGGAGATAAAATAATGTGTTTTAGGAGGACTAGAAAGTTGCGTGGTTAACGTTTCATAAGTCTTGATGGTTTTTTGAATAGCAAACTTATGTACTGCCCGGCCGTCTTGGAGGAAATAGCCTAGTTGTGGTGTTTGTACCTTCTGCCAGCCAGAGGGATCTGATGTGAATGTCGTATTTAGTACTTTTAACCATCCTGGATGTTTCTTAGAGACGATAGCTGCCGTCGTGCCATCACCGACAAGAACAGCAGAGGTTCTATCTTTATAGTCTATGGTTTTTGTCCAGTTCTCCGCTTGAATCATCAATATATAATCTGGCGTGCTTTTAGTTTCTAGGTTTGCTAAAAAATGAAGCTGGGCGGCAAAAGTGGAGCAGGCAGATGTGACATCAAAACAGGGCGCGGTGATCCCAAGTTCTGAGGCAAAAATACAAGCTGATGCAGGAAGTAAATACTCAGCAGCACAACCACCAGCGATAACCATACCAATATCACTAGCATTTATCTTTGCTTGCTTTAAGGCTTTTTCTGCGGCAAGACATGCGGTTTGTTGTGATGTATATTGGCAGTGTTTAAAAGAGTTTTTGATGTCGCTATTAAAGGTATCTTTAATATAGTTAAGATCCAGTACAGTACGTCGTTCCTTGATACCAACGCGAGATAAGATCCACTCATTGTTGGTACCGATGTTTAGTGATTCTAAGAAGTTGTTATCGATTATATTTGGAGGGTGAAAATGCCCTATGCCATGAATATACATATTGTTAAGAAGAACTAATCGTATTACTCTAAGCCTAGCATAGAGATTTAACTATTGAAAACGTTTGTCTGCTTTGGCTCGCTTGCTCAAGGGTACACTTTAGAAATTTGTCGAGTTTGTGTGATGGCTGCTGTAGTGACCCCGAAGGTCTTGAAAAAACCCTTTAATGGTCGTTGTGGGCCAATTTCGATAATTTTTTCAGTTTTTTCAAGTAAGCTGCTCATATTGTCTCGCCAACGCACTCTACCACTTAATTGTTTAGTCAACGAATCTATCAACATATCACTGTCTTTTTGATAAAAGGTTCCAAGGTAGTTTGATTGCACTTTATCTAAGTTGCTTGTATTTATATCGGCCTTAAATTGTAGTAAGAAAGTTTTAAATTCTTCGGCAACCTCTTGCATGAATCGAGAGTGGAATGGTGCACTTACATTCAGGGGAATGAGGCGTAGCTCCTCTTTATCAAAGCTATTCTCAATGATTGTCATTGCTTTCTCTAAATCAAGACGCTCCCCACTCAAGACAACCTGAGCGTTTGAATTATCGTTTGCAATATCAACCTTAAGATCTGTGATAAGTGCTTCTAGTTTATCGATGGCAATGTTAGGAGAAATTACAGCAACCATACCGCCTGCTGCGCGTGTTTCCTGCATTAACTGTCCACGCTTTTCGACAAGCTTTAGTGTTAAGTCGTAGGAGATGATGCCAGCAGTTGCTAGCGCGGTATACTCCCCAAGTGAATGCCCAGCAAAATATAAAGGTTTGAAAGTCGTATTTGCTTTGATGGCGTCATACATTGCTAACTCAGCTGTCACAATACAAGGCTGGGTATATGCTGTTTGATGGAGTTTATCATCATCACTAAAGCACAAGCTTATGGGATCAAATTTCAAAGTGTCTTTAGCAAGATGGAAAATAGTCCTTGCTTCTGAAAACATATCGTAAAAGTCTTGTGCCATAAAAGCTTTTTGTGCGCCCTGTCCAGGAAATACTACTGCATCATAATTCATAAAATCAGAACTCATTGAGACATATTTCTCCTAATTTTAACCAAACTTGGAGTGATATTGATATAAGTTGTTAAATAAAAATATATAAAATAATTAACTAATCAAAAAAATTAGCGGGTATTCATTCGTTTTGGAATCTCTATATCGACGGCGTTTGGTTTCAAATTGCCTGTAGTCGAGACATCACCAAGCCATGATAAACAACTGTAGCCATGAGGAGTACTTTTATCTTTATTGATGAACCTCTGCTCAGTAAACTGCTTAGAAAGATTATTAGACGTAGGATTGAGGCCTGTTCCTTCTAAACGCATTCCCACTTTAAATTCAGTTGATGTTGCCATGGGCATGATCAGATGAGTGGTGACATTAGTTAAATTTTTTGCCGCAATATGTTGAGGAAAGTGCTCAGTATATAGGTTTGTGTTTGTTATCTCATGATTAACATGACTTGCTGCGGTGTCGACTAGATCAAAAAGATATTGATTTGGGTCAGAAGGTGCTGTGGAAGTTGAGCTTAGTAAGAAGAGAGCGGGGGTCCCATTTACTTCTATAACGATAATTGAATGTGTTGGATATCTACGTTTTGCAATGATTTGAGGAGCCTCAGGAAGGCTGGGGTTAAAATGGCGCGCAGTATGGTATAGTGCTTGCGCTGACTCCAGTGGATTTCTTGAAAAAAATGCCGTTAGGCGCTTTGAGCTTGTTGGAACGTTGCATTTATATATATTTTCTGGCAAAGCAACCAAGATTTCTTGTGCAAAAACATCTAGCACAAATGACTCCACTATATTAATAGGAAAAGGTTCATTTATGAATCGAGTGTAACTTGAATAGTGTATTTTAATCAAGCATTTTTATACGCTCATCGCATAGCATTTCTAAGAGGTCCTATCCTTTAATACCGCGTTAAATCGCCTACTCCTGCATCTTTAAAGCCTTGTTTTCTTAAAAAACAACTATCGCACTCACCGCAAGCGAGTCCATTTTCATCAGCTCGATAACAAGAAACAGTAGTGCTGTAGTCAACACCATGTGTTAAGCCAAGTTTAATAGTTTGTGCTTTAGATAGATGGATCAATGGTGTGATAATTTTTATAGGGTTGCCTTCTATGCCGGTTTTAGTTGCGATGTTGGCTAAATGTTGAAAGGCTTCAATATATTCAGGACGACAATCTGGATATCCAGAATAATCTACGGCACTCACGCCAATAAAAATAGCTTGAGCATGAATAATTTCTGCATATCCAAGAGCAATGCTTAAAAAGGTTGTATTTCTAGCAGGAACATAAGTGATGGGAATGACTTGAGTGTTTGTTTGATGATCGGGTATGTCAATGGCTTTATCGGTAAGGGCTGAGCCACCTAAATGATCTAGAGATAACGAGACAACCTCATGCCGAGTTACGCCAAAATTTTGAGAGATGATTTGAGACTGTTTGAGTTCAGACTTGTGTTTTTGACCATAATCAAAGCTTAACGTATAACAATCATAGCCTTCAGCTATCGCTACGGCTAAGCAGGTTGTGGAGTCCAGTCCTCCAGAAAGTAATACAACTGCTTTTTTCATGATTGTTTCAATGTTCAAACTTAAATTTGCTCGATAATAATACAGTTAGCGTTATTTGTTAAGTAAAGAGTGATTTTTTTATAGCAAAGATGCCTGGATAGTCTTTAATAATTTTCCTAAATTTATACCCCTGTCCTTCCATAATGCGGTATTTGCTATTAAGCATGGAACTCAATTAAAATGCCTGCTCCATATTTCTTTTTACGCCTGTACTTAACATGAGCTCCATCACGTGGATAGATAAAAAAAACGTTCGTAACCTATTAGAAAATAGAAACTTAAGTCTCATGCTGCTTGCAATTATTGCTTGTTCAATACCTTTTGCAAGAGCAATAAAAAACGTTAGCCTGGTTATTTTTTTAATGGTTAGTTGTGTGTGGCTATTGACCAACAGAGGTAAGTTTAAACGTGATCAAATTGCCCTTGGTGCTTTACTCATTCCTTTGTTTACTTTGCTAAGTGCTTTCTTTGCCTTAGAGCCCCATCAAGCGGTTAGGGGGGTGGGCTCCGTATTTACTATCTCAATGTTTTTTATTTGTGTTCGCGGACTTTCTTTGAGCAGGGAGGAAATCGTCGAAATATTTTTATATTTATGTATCGGGACTTTACTATCTATATTAATTGCTGCATATCGCTATTTTTTACTTAACCATAGTTACCTTGAGTTGCCCGGTGTAGGACATGTTAATCACTCTGCATTGTACATACTATTGATCTTTGTTATTTCAACTTGTGCTTATCTATTCGATTACTATGCTTCAAAACAAGCGAAATACTTGCTCTGTTTTACCTCTTATGTAACTTTTATAGGTGTTTTTTTATCGGGATCTAGGGCCGCTATCTATGTAGTATGTATCATATTAATCGCACTAGTGTTTTTAACATTAAAGTATCGAAAAATTAAATGGCCACATGTCCTGGGATTGATTTCATTTGTTTTATTCTTAATTTTATTCTTAAGTAATACTTACTTTGTACAGAAAATATTGATGGGTACTCACGATCCAATTCGTAAAAATTTATATTTGAGTCTTGTAAAGAGTTGGCGTGATATTCATCATTACTGGTTTGGAATTGGTCTGGGAAATACACAATATATTCACCTTAAAAATTACTATGCAGAGTCTTACTTTTCTACTATTCCACATGCACATAATACCTATTTAAATTTTTTAATAGAACGGGGTATTATTGGACTTCTCTTATATATTGTGCTGACAACCTACATCTTTATAGAATTATCAAAATCATTATTTAAAAACATTAGTGTACCTGTTCTGATCGCATGGATAGCTTGCATTGTTAACTTTATTGTTTCAATGGTAAATACAACATTTCATCATGAGAATGCTCTTTTAATGATGTTCATTTGGGCACTGGCACTAAGTGAGATTGATAATGGATCTCTTTTAAACATAAAACGATAGACGTTATGACTCTAATTGGTGAAGCTCATCTTGCAAAAAGGCTAAAGTGTATATGAAGCTAAGCGTTATTATTATTACAAAAAATGAAGAAAAAGATATAGAGGCATGTATTCAGTCTGTACGTTTTGCAAATGAGATTATTGTGTTGGACTCTGGTAGTACGGACAAAACAGTTGAGATCTGTCGGCAATATACGCCTCATGTATATGAGACAGATTGGCCCGGATACGGTGTGCAAAAGAATAGAGCGCTAGCTAAAGCAAGGATGCCATGGGTCTTAAGTATTGATGCAGATGAGCGAGTTACTGAAGCACTTGCTCATGAGATACAAGCAAAATTAGCTAAGAATACTGATTGCGATGCGTTTACTATGCCACGCGTTAGTTATTTTTTAGGAAAAAAGATACGCTTTGGTACTTGGGCAGGTGAGCAGCATTTAGCTTTATTTAAACGTGAAAAAGCACAGTTTTCAGAGGTTGTTGTTCATGAAAAAGTTACGGCGAAAGCTTCGGTGTTGAAAATAGGCCAGTTAAAAAAACCTCTTGAGCACAGAACGTACGCTTCGCTTGAGGAATTATTAGAAAAAACAAATCAATACTCAACTCTTGGAGCAAAAAAACGTTTTGATTTATGTAAGCGTGGTGGGATTATGATTGCAATAGGCCGCTCATTATTCGCTTTCTTGCGTGGTTATGTTTTTAAATTGGGCTTTTTAGATGGTAGGGAAGGCTTTTTAGTTGCTGTATCGATCGCTGAGGAGTGTTTTTGGCGATACGTTAAATTAGGACTTTTATCTCATAATAAAAATATTGGTGGAAAATGACAGTAGAATTTAAAGGTACTTTCAATGTGCTGCATACCGAATGGAGTGGTGGTTTAGGTGGGCAGGAGTTGCGAATTATTCATGAAATGGTGGCTATGCGAACTCTTGGGGTCAACGTATATTTAGCTTGCACACCACATGCTGAAATTGGCAAAAAAGCAACTCAGTACGGTATTTCTGTATTCCATTTGCCTTTTCGAGGTAATGCCGATTTAAAAACGCTTTTCGGTTTACTTAAAATTATACGACAACACCATATCAATATTGTGAATACGCATAGTGGTAAAGATACCTGGGTAGGGGGCGTTGCAGCAAAGCTCAGCGGAGCAAAATTTATTCGCACACGTCATCTATCAAATCGGATTAATCCATCGCGACTTAATTTTATTAATGAATTAGCCGATCATGTGATCACCACAGGTAGTATAATAAAAAATGAGATGATTGCTTTTAACCGCATTAACCCCAAAAAAATCACTTCAATTCCTAGTGGGGTTGATATCAATCGATTTAACTCTGCTTCACCTTCATTAGATAAGCAAAAGTGGCGCAAGCATTTTAGGATAGCTGAAGGTGAAATTGCAATAGGCATGATTGCAGTGTTGCGCTCATGGAAACGCCATGATCTACTTATTAAAGCGTTTTCTGAACTGTGGGGTAGTAATAAAAAAATAAAGCTTTTTATCGCAGGTGACGGGCCTCAGCGACAAAATATTGAAAGAATTCTCGAAAATACAGAAGGTCATGAACAGATAACATTACTCGGACACCTTGAAAAGCCAGAAGAGTTGTTGGCCGCGTTAGATATTTTTGTGCTGCCCTCAGATGGGTTTGAAGGTGTACCACAAAGCATTATTCAAGCACTGATGATGGAAAAAGCAGTTATTGCAACCAATACCGGCAGTGTCTCTGACTTATATCAACGTGATAACTTTCTTATGGTTAAGCCAGGGGATTATAAAGCGTTATATTATGGGTTGGAATCGCTAGTGAGTAATCTTTCGGAAAGGGTTGCACTAGAAGCTAAGGCCAAGCACTCTGTTATTGATGAATTTTCACAAAAAGCAATGTGTGGCCAATTAAATAAAATCTACCATAGCCTTTTTAATAAGAGCGCTGCTGCTTGATATTAAATGCTTGTTGAATAACAGATAGTGTTTTGCGTGCATTTTCTTCAATAGTAAATTTTTTCACGCGCTCTAGGCATTTGTTTTTATATTCATCCAGTAGTTGATCATCATATAACAGTTTATTTAAGAGGTTAATGAGGGTATCTTGATTACAGTTGTCTAAAATTAGCTCTTTATCAAGGGCCTCACATGCTCCGTTTTCGTGAGTCGTGATCACAACATTTTGATAAGCCATTGCTTCCAGAACTACGTTAGAAAATGGTTCATATCGTGGAGTGTAAAGGAAGATATCGCTCATTTGATAAAAATCACTCACATCTTTTCTTTGTCCTAAAAAGAAGGTCTTATTGTCAATGTGTAGTTTGCGTGCAAGGTTTTTATAGGTACTTATTCTTTTTTCTTTACCTATTACAAAAAAGATAAATTTACCAGATAGTTTTGACAATATTTGCAACGCAATATCTAAGCCTTTTCTTTTAAAACCGCTACCCACGAATAACACGACACGGGTATCATCATCAATATGATATTGTTGACGCATTTCATTGCGTTTATTATTGGTTATGTTGGGTAACGAGATGCCATTGTGTATCACTGATATTTTTTTATCATTAAGATGATAGTAGTTTTTTAGTGTGTCCTTAACTAGATAACTATTCGCAATAATGACTGAAGCATTAGATATGCATCGTCGTTCAAGCCAAGATAGGATTATGTGCAGAGGATTAATAGTCCATTTTTTTTTAATAGACTTTAGATATGCTAAGTGAACGCCATCACCGGCTCGATAGATGTCCGCACAAGAAATACGCGTAAGTGAAAAGTACAGGCTTTGTTTATTTTTTTTAAAACAGCACTCTATATCAAAGATTAAGTATCTTAACCATGAGGGCAGCCACTTAGGTGATTTAGTATATAGGGTACTACATGTAATTTTAGATGCTTCTAGATGGTCTAGTAGTCTTGTTAGGTAATTTTCTGCACCACCGAAAGGTGTTTTTTCTAGTCTGACAAAAGTAACTTCTTTCAAAATATAATAAGTTCATAGATTGTAAATATTTGCACTATACCGCTCATCAATGATAATGCAAATGACAGATATTTCTATCCTTTCATAATGCACGTTTTAGACTTCAATATTTCCTGTGAGTTATAGAGAGATAAATCTTTTTGTCTAAGGTTATATAAAATTTAAATAAAACAGTATCATTCTATGAATAGCGACTTGCAGATGATAAAATCGGCGAAGAATTCAGTATTGACGGCGTTTTATTGCTCTAAAAGAGGTAGTTTGATGGGCGTTACTCTTCGAAATAAACGCATTCTTATCTGTAAAACCAATCAAATAGGAGATGTGACTTTTGCTTTACCGATTGCTGCGGCAATTAAGCAATCTGAGCCAACGGCTAAGATTGTGTTTCTAGGTAGAGCGTATACCCAGTCGTTGATAGAGCTTTGTGAAGATGTTGATGTATTTGCTGATTATGATGCGCTTTGTGAGTGTACTGAGAAGGAAGCTGCAAATCAATTAAAAAAGTTTAACATAGATATTGCGCTGATGGTCTTTCCTGTAAAAAAAATCGCGCGCATGGTTAAATATGCCAAAATTCCAATGCGTGTAGGGCTTATAGGTCGTTGGTATCATTGGCAATATGCTAATCGCTTTGTGCATATTTCTAGAAAATCTTCTCCACTACATGAGTCACAGCTAGATTTAATGTATTTAAAAGTCCTAGGACTCCCATATCAATACTCTTTAGCCGAAATAGCAAGCCGTTTTCATTATAAACAATTTAGTTTGAATGCTCATATGAGTGCTCTACTAAAGAAGGATAAATTTAATCTGATTTTGCATCCTAAAACCAGAGGTGAGCACATTGAGTGGCCTCCAGAGCATTTTTATACACTAGTTTCTTTGTTAGATGCTAAAAAATTTAATGTGTTGTTTACAGGGACAGAAAAAGAAGGTGAAATAATCCGCAGCGCAATTAACCTGAAAGCGTTTTCACATGTATCGGATTTATTTGGTCAATTGACTCTGGATGAGTTTATGGGCTTAATTCAGCATAGTGATGGGCTAGTAGCGGCCTCTACTGGGCCAGTGCATTTAGCTGCAAATTTTAGAGTCAATACACTAGGTTTATATGCACCGATTAAACCTTTTCATGCAGGTCGTTGGGGACCTATTGGTAAGCGAGCGAGCGTGTTAAGCTTAGATAAAAATTGTGAGCGCTGTCGCTATAGCGCACCATGTTATTGTATTGCCGCAATTAAACCTCAGGAAGTATTTGAGATCATGATGAAGTGGTATCATCAAACCAGTTAAATAGAAAAGACGTGTGACGCATTGAATATACTTATTATTACTCCAGCCTGGCTAGGTGATTTAATTATGTCACATAGCTTAATTCAAGTACTAAAAAACAAGCATCCTTTAGCGCAAATTGATGCGCTTGCACCTAAAAATTGTATACCAGTTTTAAAAAAAATGTCTGAAATTAGAGAGGTAATGCTCTTTCCTTTAAGTCATGGCGAGTTTTCACTAAAAAAATATTGGCAAATAAGTCGTAGGTTAAAGAACAATAAATATGATGAAGTGTATATATTACCAAATAGCTTTAAATCAGCCCTTACGCCTTTTTTTGCGAGGATTAAAAAACGTATTGGCTGGCTAGGCGAATGTCGTTATGGTTTATTGAGTCAAACGAGAAAGCTTAATAAAAAACGTTACCCTTTAATGGTTGAGCGCTATGTTGCACTTGCATTTAACGATGATAACTGGGATAGAAGTCATTACCCAAAGCCAAAATTGATAGCAGATAAAAGTGAAGCTAAGGCATCTATAGCGCAGTATAAGTTTGATTTTGATGACTCAAAACCCATATTGGCGTTGTGTCCTGGTGCAGCATTTGGTGAAGCAAAGCGTTGGCCGATAAATAATTTTATTGCTCTTGGTAAGCATTATAGTCGTTTGGGTTGGAATTTAATGGTCATCGGCGGGCCTGATGAAAAAGTATTTGGTGCTAAGGTTCAAAAGGAAGTTGGTGGCGCGTGTTTAGACTTAACAGGGAAGCTTGCTATTGATAAGAGTATTGATGTGTTATCTCTTGCGAGTATAGTTGTGACTAATGACTCAGGTTTGATGCATATTGCTTCGGCATTGAATGTATTTCAAGTTGCGATTTTTGGCTCTAGCAGCACTAAGTTTACTCCACCTCTTTCTAGTAACGCAGTGATAGCCGAGGTCAGTCTACCTTGTAGGCCCTGTTTTAAAAGAACCTGTCCCTTGGGCCATTTAGACTGTTTAAATAAAATTACTCCAGAGCAGATCATAAACATGATAGATGCTTCTTTTGAGCCTGCCGTATGCGCGTATTAATTATCAAGCTTTCATCATTTGGTGATGTTGTCCATACACTACCGAGCATTACAGATTGTAAGATACACTATCCAGATATCACTATTGACTGGGTTGTTGAGGAGGCCTTCGTTGATATTGTTAAGGCTCATCCTGGTATCCAACAAGTATACCCAGTGGCGTTGAGACGATGGCGTCACCAATTGCATATGCTATCTAGCTATAGGGAAATATATAAATCTTTACGATTACTTCGCGCTCAAAAATACGATTTGATTATCGATATGCAAGGATTATTGAAAAGCGCGTTACTTGGCAGCCTTATTAAGGCGAAGAAACTAATTGGTTTTGATAAAGGCAGCGCAAGAGAGCCTTTTAGTGCAAGATTTTATCATCAAGGGGTAGCCATAGATAAAGGCCAGCATGCAATTGCTCGCTTAAGGGCACTGATGGCCAGCATATTTGGTTATTCTATAAGCAGTGAAAACGTTGATTATGGGTTAGAGATTAGTTTTAAGAAAAGTAAGAGAAATATCATCTTTATTCATGGGACTAGTTGGGAGACAAAACTATGGCCTTTAGAATACTGGAAGAAGCTTGCAAAAATCGTAGGTACTAAAGGCTATCAGGTTTACTTACCTTCTTGGGGAGAAAAAGAGTGTGCGCGTGCGGCAGTTATTGCAAAAGAGGCTCCAAATATTCGTATTGTAGAAGCGCCTGATTTTAGTGAGTTGAGCAAGTTACTTTCCAATGCGTGTGCTTCTGTAAGTGTTGATACGGGCTTAAGCCATTTGGCAGCAGCATTTGGATTACCAAATGTTGCTTTGTATGGTCCTACCAGTGCATATTACACAGGACCTGTGGGGGCCAATCAAAAGGTATTATCTTCACAACTTTCTTGTGCACCGTGTAAAAAACGTTATTGCGCACGCGATAGTCTTAACTTTAAAGTTCTTCCACCGTGTTTTGAGGAAATTAGCCCAGAAATAGTTTGGGCTAATTTATCGAAGTTACTTGACGAGCGTGCTAACCATTGCCATTAGGTAGGGGAAGTCCAAAGTCTAGCATCAGTTGGTGATAGACTGTAACCGTGAGTATAATAACGCTTATCATAGCAATCACTCTATATCTAAACCCATGCTTATGATGCTTTTCTCGATGTTTATGAGCAATGACATCTATCATTTCATCGCCAAAATAGATTGAGGCAAAAGTCCCTATAAAGCTTAAGAAGATGATCACCCAGTATGGGTAAGGATGAGAGAGAATTTGATAAAGTAGTCTGGTTATTAGAGTGGTTTGAAAATGCTTAGGTGTAAACACAAGTATCACTGTAATAATGCTAAAAGCGATAGCCCAAACAAATATCTCAACAACAAACATACGCAGACCAAAGATAAGGCGAATGGGAAAATCAATCAGGAATCCTGCATCTGCAATGGGTGTGCATAAGACAAAAAAGCTCCAGGTTAGTGCTAGAGAAATAAGTCCCTTACCTGTGCCATGGTGAAAAGATAAGTATATAAAATATACGACAAATACTATGAGAAGTAATAAAAACTTTGCGATAGACTCAAAGTGTGTTTGGTGTTTGATATTAAAATTGAACACGATAAGTTTATGATCCATATAAAGTAATTTAGCAGGATATATCCTAACTTATTAGAAATATACATTTTTTTTTGAACTGGCGCTTTTTGCATATATTTGATACAATATGTGTTGTTTCTTTACTTAGAAAGAAAGGGTGATTATGAAACAGTTACGCTTAATAATGGTGATGGTGATAGGTTTAATTAGTTTAAATGCTTTTGCTGAGCCACCTCAACAAGACACAAGAACGGTTGCTTTGACTGAAGTTTATGATGGGCAGTGCGCCAAAGAATTACAGGGAATTTCACTAAAAGTGTTTTATGACTATGACTTTGCTAAAACACATGGTTATGCCAAAACAATTAGCCTAGGTAATGCAATGGTAGATATTATGCTCCATCCAATTGGTGTAAAGGGAAAGTATATGTTTGTATCAGATACTAAGCCGTTGCCAGTAACCATAAACGGTATTGATACTTACGTTTATCGAGTTATTTTTACACTCTACCCTAATGGAAATGTAGATGGAATGGTTTTATTAGGCAAAAAGGGGGAATGTACAATTACCTCTCCTTGGCCTGAGCAGTCTTAGTTTCCTGATATTCCGTAGCCAGCTAATGGCTGGCTACGTTGTTTATTGAGACAGGGCTAACTTCCATTGGGTATATTAACCGTATCGCTTTCTCTCGCCACCACTACTTTTACGTGATTTTTTTCGCTTTACATGACCACTATTCCGACGTTCATTTGAGCGCTTATTTCTTTTAGGTAGAGAGAAAAGCTCCGCTTTTTGCTCTTTAGGCTTATTAATTTTATTTCCATACTGATGATAAAGAATTGCAGCACAGATAGTTTCTATGCTTTGCCCACTTTCTGATAGGTATTCATCAATAAATCTTTTATGGGCTGATAAATCCTTATCTTTGATAATGGTTGAAAGCTTTTCTTTGATGATAGATAGTTTTTTTGTGTGAATATCTCTGCTTGATGGCATTTTGTACGGTGATATAGAGACATTAAGAGTACTTTGTAGTTGTTTAAAAGCGCGTTCTTCCTTAGGCGTAACAAACAGTATTGCATCACCTTCACGGCCTGCTCGACCAGTACGCCCAATACGGTGAACGTAAGCTTCATGATCAAATGGTAAATCATAATTGATAACCAAAGAAACACGCTCGATATCGATGCCTCGAGCTGCGACATCGGTTGCTACAATAATATCAACAGTCTTTTTTTTCAGAGCATCTACAGCTTCTTTGCGTTTACTTTGAGCGATATCGCCATTTAAGGCAATAGCTTTAAATCCACTTTGAAGTAGTTGCTTAGTGATATCTAGCGTATCTTGACGTGTTCTGGCAAAGCAAATGGCGCCATCGTAATCGTGCATTTCTAAAATACGACATAGATTATTGAGCTTGTTGCTAAAGCTAGAAATAATATAAGACTGATTAATACTCTTAGCAGTGAGGCTTTTTTGCTTAATAATCACTTCACTGGGCGACTTTAAAAAAGTTTTGGCAATTTTTTTGATGGCCTGTGGCATAGTTGCAGAGAATAATGCCATTTGTTTATGCTCAGGTGTGTGAGATAAAATCCACTCTACATCTTCGATAAATCCCATACGTAGCATTTCATCTGCTTCATCTAATATGACATGAGTTAAATTTGATATATCTAAGCTGCCGCGTCTTAGATGATCCATTAAGCGACCAGGCGTACCAACAATGATTTGGGCACCAGCCTTAATTTGACGCATTTGTTTTTTATAGTCATCGCCTCCATAAATACAAGCAATATTTAGCTTTGAGCGATCATAGCGACAAAAATCTTTAAATGCATCACTGACCTGTAGCGCAAGCTCTCTAGTGGGAGCTAGGACTAGACACTGCGGACTTTGCTTTTTCTTATCTAGCGTTTCGATGATAGGTAGGGCAAAGCTGGCAGTTTTTCCGCTACCGGTTTGTGCTTGTACGATAATATCGTGTTTTGCAAGAAATAAGGGAATGGCTCGCTTCTGTACATCCGTTGGCTTGGTATAGCCTATATCTTTTAGGTATTCTGAAAGGCTTTCAGATAAGCCAAGCGTATGAAATATGGACTGTTGCGTCATAATAATTGCCTATTGTTCCTTCATGAATAGGCTTATATTCGTACGCCAAAAGTTCATGATTGTTAATGTTTTTCAATTATACTATTGTTTTATATTTTGAACAAGGCAAATTACTTGCAATCGCAGAACTATTGCTCTATCTTTGCGGCTAATGTACCTTCAGAGATAACCGATATGCCAGAAATA
>JAUICE010000090.1 GCA_030428185.1 Gammaproteobacteria bacterium | reverse complement strand
CTATCCTTCCATAATGCACGTTTTTAGACTTCAATATTTACTGTGGTCTAAAGAGATTAAATTATCGTAATAGACTTTGTTATTACTCAAATTTAATCTCTCTATCCACAGGTAAATCTTTTTGTCTAACGTTATAGACAGTTTTAATAAATCTTATAGTTAGCTTGTAGGTTGAGCGCAGTCAAATGATTAAGGTTTGGATTTTTCGACTGAGGAATGGTTATTCCATTCCGATTGAGAAAAATACCAAAGATTGGGCATTTGCCAAAGCTCAAAAACGCGCATTATGAAAGGACAGGGGTATATCAAACACTAAGTGAAAAATTTGACTCCAAACCCTTAGGGGTCAAGTGGATAACTTCTTTCATTTTTTTGGCCAAACTTAGATTGTGCGTCACGATAACAAAAGCTGTGGCGTACTGCTCATTTAGCGACAAGAATAAGTCGAATACTTGTGAGGCGGTATTCTCATCAAGATTTCCAGTCGGCTCATCTGCGAGTACACACTTAGGACTATTAACAAGTGCTCTGGCAATAGCTACTCGCTGTCTTTCACCACCTGACAACTGACTCGGTTTATGCTGAGTTCGCGCGGTTAACCCAACATCTTTTAAATATTCATGGGCGCTTTCTTTTGCATCACTCACCTTACTACCGCCAATCAATAGCGGCATCATTACATTTTCAAGCGCAGTAAATTCAGGCAATAGATGGTGAAATTGATATACGAAACCTAAATGCTGATTTCTTATCTGACAGCGTTCCCGCTCACTGGTTTGCCAAATATTTCGCCCACATATGGTTACATCGCCTGTGGTTGGCTTATCTAAACCACCCAATAAATGTAGCAAAGTGCTTTTTCCCGCCCCCGACGGACCAACAATAGCAATCTGAGCACCCTGTTTAATGCTTAAATGAATATCAGCAAATACATCTACTTTAAGACTTCCATCACAATAGATTTTTTTAAGCCTTGAACAAGAGATAACGGGTTCTTCTTTATTCATAGCGCAATGCCTCAGAGGGTAGTGTTTTCGACGCTTTTATCGCTGGATAAATGGTTGCAATAAAGCTCATCATTAAAGCACAGATGCAAACAACCACTACATCCTGCCAATATACTTTTGTTGGCAGGTGATCAACAAAATAAACATTAGATGCCAAAAGTTTAATGTGCAGTAAATGCTCGAGTATATCAACAATATGGGTTGCATTGAACGCAAGAAGTAGTCCAAAAAACAAACCCAACAAAGTCCCTATGATACCAATAAAACTACCCTGCACTAAAAAAGTCATCAAAATGAGCCGCGGCGTAGCACCAATGGTACGCAAAATAGCAATTTCAGACTGCTTATCATTGACAATCATAACCAATGAAGAAACCAAGTTGAACGCAGCAACAGCAACAATTAACAGCAAGATCAAAAACATCATAGTCTTTTCCATTTTAACCGCTTTAAAAAAGGCGCCAAACTGCTCTGTCCAACTCTGTGCTATAAATCTTGGGCCTAGTTGCTTTTCTAACTGCTTTGCCAACAATGGTGCTTGATATACTTCCTTAAGCTTTAAGCGCAACCCAGTGACACCATCGCCTAAAGAAAAAAGCTTTTGTGCATTTTCCATATGGATAAACACAAGCTTAGCATCAAAATTAAAACCGCTACCTGCCTTAAAAATACCAGTCACTGTAAAACGCTTAAATCGAGGGATCATCCCGGCTATCGATAAAGTTGCCTTAGGGATCATCAGTGTCACTTTATCACCTATTCGCAAGCCCAGTTTACTTGCCAAAGATTCGCCAACTAAGATGCCATAATCACTTAAATATTTCGTATCACCAACAATAATTTTTTTATCTAGATGAATCAGTGAGCGCTCATAATCAGGTAAAACCCCTGATACAACGACTGGTGTAATTTCCCCATCAAAAGAAACAACTCCTTGGCCTGCAACAAATGGTGAAGACGCAACAACCTCTGGGTGACGTTTCACTTTATTAATGACTTCCTGCCAGTTTGACAGCGGTTTATCATAAGTACTTAGCGTAATCTCAGGAACCATGCCAAAAAAGCGCTTATGAATTTCATCATCAAATCCATTCATAACCGATAACACGGTAATAAGAACAGCAACACCAATAGCGATACCCAGCATTGAAACAACTGAAATAAAAGAAACAAAGTGGCTTCGTTTTTTCGCTCGTGTATAACGCAGCCCAATAGCCAGCGCTAATGGTTTAAACATGATAGCTCATTCGCATTTCTGTTATTAATAGGTATATAATGCCACACTTTACGGCACTATCGTAGCCATTCAGTATATTCCTTGATAAGAGTGAGGTAAGCATGCGACTCATTTTTTGTAGAAAATTAAACAAGGAGGCTCCAGGCCTTCTGCGCCCACCTTTTAAGGGTGAACTTGGTGAAAAAATATATGAGCACATCTCAAAAGAAGCCTGGCAACTATGGCTAGCTCATCAAACAATGCTCATCAATGAGTATCGATTAAGTTTAATTTCTAAAGAGGCAAAAGCCTTTTTAACAAAAGAAATGGAACAATTTCTTTTTGGTGAAGGCAGCCATAAGCCCGAAGGCTTTAAACCAGTTGAGTAAATATGAAAGAGTTAATTCAATATAACGATGAAGTTACTTGGGCTTTAAGTCAAAAAAAACCAATTGTAGCTCTAGAGTCAACCATTATTTCTCATGGCATGCCTTATCCAGAAAATATTGAAACTGCCCGAAAGGTAAGTGAAATTGTTAGAGAAAATGGTGCTATTCCTGCAACAATTGCAATTATTGACGGTAATATTCGTGTGGGACTGAGCTCAGATGAACTTCAATTTTTAGCAACATCAGAAAATATTAGTAAATCAAGTATTCGAGATCTAGCCTTTATTACATGCAACCATGCTAGCGCCAGCACGACGGTTGCTGCAACAGCTCAAATTGCCCATCTTGCAGGAATTTCATTTTTTGCAACAGGTGGCATCGGTGGTGTTCATCTAGACTTTTCTAATGCTTTTGATGTATCCGCTGATCTATACGCGTTATTTAACACTCCTATTTGCATCATTGCATCAGGCGCAAAATCCATTCTTGATTTAGAAAAAACTTTAGAGCTGTTAGAAACACTATCTATACCTGTTCTTGGCTATCAAACAAACGCCTTACCAGCTTTTTACTCAAGAAACAGCCCTCATCAATTGACCATGCGCGCAAATTCACCGGAGGACATTGCGAGGTTATGCTTAAGGCAACAAGCATTACAATTAACGCAGGCCATTTTAATTTGTAACCCTGTCCCAGAGCAAAATGAGCTGCCATACGAACTGATAGAGCCTATAATCAAGCAAGCGACAGCTGAGGCTTCAGGAGAGGTGCTTGGAAAAGCTTTAACACCTTTTTTACTTAAACGAGTCAATGAGCTGACTAATGGAGAAAGTTTAAAAACCAATATCGCTTTAATTAAAAATAATGCAAAATTAGCTGCTAATTGTGCGGTTTCTTATCACCAGCACCGTTAAAATTTAAAAACACTTGACAGTCGGTGCTCGAAGCTGTTTAATGCGCACTTCAGCTGGCCAGATAGCTCAGTCGGTAGAGCAAAGGACTGAAAATCCTTGTGTCGACAGTTCGATTCTGTCTCTGGCCACCATCACCTACAAACGCTCGATAATACGCCACTGCTTATCAAAGCTTCCTTGATGTTTCAGTAGAATTTTTTTAGCCCGCTCTGCAATGTTCTGAGACTGTTTAGGATCGTATGCAAGTTGTAATAAACGTTGATATAAATCACTACCACTTGTCACTTCAACCAATGCGCTTTGCTCCCTAAGCACATGACAGATATATTGAAAATTAAACGTATGTGGTCCGGTAATCACTGGCTTCTGATAATAAATAGGCTCTAACACATTATGTCCACCACGAGGGATTAAGCTACCGCCGACAAAGCACACGTCGCATAAGGGATAGTAACATTCTAACTCACCCATCTTATCCACTAGATACACATCAATATTGTCCTCAATCTGCTCTGTTTGACTTCTAATGCTGACGGTTAGTGATTGTCTTTGTATCTCGTTTAAAATATCCGTTGAGCGACTCACATGCCTAGGAGCTAAAATCATCAGTGCATGTTTATGTGTTTCCTTAAAACGCTTAAACGTTTCAAGTAATAGCCTTTCCTCTCCCTTGTGAGTACTTACTGCTAGAAAAATAAAACTAAAAGAAGGACTCATACCTAAAATATCTGCAGGTGACTTTAAGCAATCCTTTGGTTTTATATCAAACTTTACGCTACCACAAATACATACACGCTCAGCTGCAAGACCAAGCTTGATAAAATGATGAGCATCATCTTTTGTTTGTGCGCATACAACACTAATATTGTTGAGTACTTGAGAGATAAAAGAACGTATTTTTTGGTAGCCTTTAAAAGATTTTAGAGAAAGTCGAGCATTAATCAAAGCGATGGGAATATCTTCTGAATGTACTTGATATAACATGTTTGGCCATATTTCTGTTTCTATGACCACATATTTTTTAGGCGAAAAATGTTTAAGTAAGCGCTTAATTGCAAAGGGTATATCTAAGGGTGAAAACGTAATGGTCACCTGATTGCCAAATAAAGTTTGGGCGCGCTCAAAACCTGAGGCTGTTGTTGTTGTTAGTAGTACCTTGGCATTGTTTTCTAACGCGCTATCAACAAACTGTCTTGCAACTTCCATCTCACCAAAAGAAACTGCGTGGAACCAAATATCCATGCTCGCTTTGGGTGTTTGATATATACCGACTCTCGAAAACATTTGGTAACGATACAGTGGCTCTTTAACGCTTTTAATTAACCATCTTAAGTATATGAATGGTAATAGAAAATATAAAAATAAAGTGTACGCTTTTCTGTAAAGAAGCATGTATATCCCTGCTAAGTAATTGTGCTAGGTGCAAAAGTCAACTAATATGGACAATTTAGTGAACTTTAATAAAATACGCCATTTTGACAGAATTTGACGAGTTAATTAATACATGGCGAAAAATTAAACCATGGTCAGGAAGAGTAGGTGGCTTAATTATTGGCTATCTAATTGCTGGTTCTTACGGCGGAGTGTTTGGCATTCTTATCGGAAATGTCATCGACAGGCTTATCTTAGGCTGGTTATTTCACCCTTTGTGGAAACCTTATCGAGAAAGTTCTCGAGAGATTAAAAAATTGATTGTTGAGTGTTTATTTAAGCTTTTAGGCTATATTGCAAAAACCAACGGTCAGATAACAGAGCTAGACATCACCTTTGCTCGAAAACTCATGACACAAATGAGACTGCATGGTTCGAAAAAAAAACTTGCCATGCA
>JAUICE010000089.1 GCA_030428185.1 Gammaproteobacteria bacterium | reverse complement strand
TTTGCTCTAGGGTATGGGGGATTAGCATGCAGGATATCGTATCAGGTGCTAATATCTGATTAATGGTTAGGCTAATACCATTTACTGCTATAGAACCTTTTTCAATCAGCCAATGTGCTTTGCTCAAATGCCGTATCGTCATCTCTAAAAATTCACTTTGGGATTGAATGTTTTTAATAGAGCAAACTTCATCAACATGTCCCAATACAATATGTCCCCCTAGGAGTTTTGTTGGTGTCAGTGCTCGCTCTAAATTAACCTTACAACCCACGGTAAGTGTATTTAAGTTTGTTTTTGATAGTGTTTCTGGAGAAATATCACAAGCAAAATGCCTCTCATCTAAATCAGTAATAGTTAAGCAAACACCATTTATAGCCATACTATCACCCAGGTTTAACTCGTATAAGTACGGGTGCTCAATTGACCAGCGAACACCGTGCTTTGAAGAGGACACATCAGTAATCACACCAATTTGTTCTATGAGTCCAGTAAACATATTTCTTAACCTGCCATATCACAATCAATCCTAGCAATTGCTGTATTAGCAATCAGCTGCCAAGAGATGGATTCATTTTTGTTAAACATATGAGAAAGCGTGCCATTATAAACGCTAATTGCCTCTTTACCCAGCCATAATGGACAAAAATAGATATATAGCTGATTTATAAGCCTATCTGCTAGCAATGAGCTAAAACAAGTTGCGCCTACCTCTCCCCAAACATGATGATAGCCTAAGCCACCTAAAAACCGTTTCACAAAAGCAAAATCAAGCTTCTCCTCCTTCACGGGGACAGCCACCAACTGACAGTGTTTAGGATAGGCTTTTTTTATCGTTAGCTGTTTGTCATAAAAAATATAACAATGCTTAGCCTTAGAAAATAACCGGCGATTTGTGTCTATTGTTAAATTTCTATCTAAAATTGCCACAACTTTAGCCTTTTCTTTTTGACCCGCGATACGCACATTGAGTAAAGGATCATCAGAATTTATGGTTTTAGCCGTTGATAAAATCACATCAGCCTCATTACGCTTAGCATGGGTAAATTGATTCACTGTATCGTCAGTAAGAAACGTACGCTCATTTAAGTTTTGTGCAATTTTACCATCAAGGCTTTGCGCCATTTTTAAAGTGACATATGGTTTGTGCGATTGCATCCAATAAACATACTCTCTGTAAAAGGTGTTTATTTCTGCTTGTGGCTGCTCAGTGGCTGCGATCCCATGCTGCTCTAATATTGCCTTGGTTGACTTTAAGCGGACTAAAGGATTCGGATCGCGATATCCCCAAACGACTTCTTTTATACCACTTTTGATTATCGCATCCACACATGGTGGTGTTCTACCAACATGGTTACACGGCTCTAAACTCACATATAAAATAGCGCCACTAACAGGCTGAGTGGCTGAATTAATCGCTAGAACCTCGGCGTGTGGAGAACCTGGCCCCTTATGACAACCTGTTGAAATAACATCGTTATCTTTTACTATCAGCGCGCCAACAGCTGGATTAGGTGCACACAAACCCTTACCCATTTTGGCAATTTCAAGTGCTTTTAGCAGATAGTTCCGATGAGACATAAGGTGAGGATGAAGCTCTGTCATATTAAGTTTGTCGAATCATATCAAATTACCTTGATTGATAACAGTATTTCTGAGTTATTTTTCATCAGAATGACTGTAAAATTATCGTTACCATATTCCCCCGAGCTTTATTTTTGTATTTTTATGTCTAGTTCAAGTCCAAAAACATCAACAGCAAACGATTTCTGCAGAGACTCTTCTTCGCTAACTGCTTCTTTTAGTTGGTTACGAACTAACCTGAACTTTTAAGAGTCATCATGTTTACACCAATCTTAAATACACAAGTGGCTCAATTATAAATGGGAAAGACCCCTCCAGATTGAATTAAAGGGGGGTGAGGTTTTTGTCTAACTCATTAAGTTTATTGATGCCCCGGAGAGGATTTGAGCCTCTAATCTGCATTATTGTAAAAGGATAGATTTTTAACTACTTTAACTTGATTGAAAATGTGCTTCCCATTTCATCAGCTTCCCAGTAAAAAACTTCTGGAACCCAAACATCACACGCTTTATATACAGTCTCTATATTAGAGTTGCTACTTTTTATTTGATCGACTAGCTCTTTCAAAGTTGACGCTTCATGAGTATCACCAACGTGACTGAGTTTATGTCGAAATTGGCCTTGGGTTGATTCTGCCAGGTGAAAGTCAAAACTACCGTTGCTATACTTGACGACAAATGCGACTACTTTATTCTCAGTTGCTTGGAAACCAATTAACCCGTCCTTTAAGAGTGATACTTTCAATTGGTTAATCGCTTCAATTAATGATGGTCTTTCAACTTGTGAATCACTCCAGTCTTCTATAGGCGATTCTGCTCCACCATTGGTTCCTGGGATAATTGGAGCGTTTATTCCTATCGCAAATCCATAACAGTTTGAATTACCTAGTTTCATACAAAGCCTATTACTGCGCGCCATTTGTTGTATTGTAGCACAAAATGGCCAATATAAAGACTTTTATAGCATGGTAAAATTAAGTTATTCAGTCGGTTCAACAAGTTACTTAACTCTGTAAACAAACTTGCTAACCTGCTTGTTTATATCATTTTAACTAACAAAAAATACTCATATACATGTTCTCTTTTAAGTTATTGTAGGTTTTAAACAAACTGACCCTTATTTTTTTTTCCGAGCATCTTCAAACACACAGGTAATAAATTTAGAAAAAAACTTACGATTAATCATTGACAAATAGTCAAAGCAAAGCAGATAATAGCGCCTCATTTTTGGCTATGTGGCTCAGTTGGTTAGAGCGCGGCACTCATAATGCTGAGGTCGGTGGTTCAAGTCCACCCATAGCCACCACTATTCGTTCACGACAATTTCTAGCTCAACTTTTGATTCACATATATCCCTTTTGTATTTTTTTCGTTATCATGTTGAGTAAGAGAAAAAAACGATGCTTAGTTGATGCGAAAGAATAATAAACTGCTCATCTTATTAATCACTGGACTGTCTTTATGCAGTAACTTGTTTGGTAAGGTGGATAAAAAGTCTTCAATTTATCTTCAGTTAGGCAGTTTTGAGAACGTTAAAAACGCCCAAAAATTAAAAGAAAAAATAGCAAAAGAAGTCAATGCTCCTGTCAAAATGACAGAAAACAAGACATTTCATGTGGTGAGTTTAGGACCTCTTTTGAATCAACAAGAAGCGGCAAAACTTAAAGCATCCCTCAGTAAACTTTCACCCGATGCACATATTACACACCATATGGATGCGGCAACACTTTCTAAAAATGACTCAGTAATACCGTCAAAACCACCCAAAATTTCACATATTGAACCTTCATCTCAGATACACCATGACACAACACCCCCTAAGCATAAGGGAGCAGAAAAAAGGCTTTGGAACTTAGAGCAAGCTGATATACGTAGTGTTATTTATGCTGTCTCTAAGGAAACGGGGAAAAATTTTGTCATCGATCCTAGAGTTCAAGGGAAAGTGTCTATTAATTCCGCAAGACCTATTGATGCACAAGAGCTCTACCAAGTGTTTTTATCAATACTTCAAGTATCAGGTTATGCCGCTATTCCCTCTGGAAAGGTTGTTAAAATTGTTCCTAATATGGATGCTAGAACACTAGGTATGTCAACAACACCTGCTAGAAATAGCGGGGATGCGATGGTAACTGATGTGATTAAACTCAGGTATGTACCAGCGGAACAATTGGTTCCTGTTCTTAGACCTCTGATGCCGCAATGGAGCAGTGTTTCAGCATATGCTCCTTCGAATACACTTATTCTTTCTGGACGTGCAGATAATATTAAACGGTTACATGAGATAATCTACAAAGTTGATGACTCAGATAGCAACGGCATTGACGTTATTCAATTGCACTCAGCACTAGCAATGGATGTTGCTTCAACATTAAAAACGCTACTGGATAATCGCGGTGGCCGAAACACTCAAAGACAACCCACAACCATTGCAGCTGATGATAAATCCAATACAATTTTAGTGAGTGGCTCTAAAGCAGATAGACTGCGCATTAGAATCCTCGTCTCTCAAATTGACCGGGAGGATGGAACTGGAAATGGTAATACTGAAATCGTTTACTTACGATATTTAAGAGCTCAAGATCTTGTCCCTATTCTCTCTGGAATAGCCAAAGCAAACTTTAGTGGCACTGTAGGTACTACAGTAGGCGTTGTTTCTGAGCCACATTTAGATACATCGACCCCCAGTAACACTGACAGTAATAATTCCTCCTCTCAAGATTATGGCCAACAAACTTCTTCTCCTAGTAATACTGAGCCAAATGCCGGTGTTGCAGCAAATACGAGTGCAAGTACCAGTCAGTCTGAGGGCGATAAAAAGCCAAAGGTAGAACTTATTGCTGAGCCAAATACAAACGCAATTATTATTTCAGCACCTAAAGCAATTATTCGCACTTTAAGGCGTGTAATATCTAAACTTGACTCAAGACCTGCACAACTTTTAGTAGAAGCATTAATTGCCGAAATTGATGAAAAAGTCATTAATCAGTTAGGGCTAGAATGGGGCATGGTCACAACAGATACCTCAGGAAATGATACCTTTAATAAAGGCTTTGCAATCATCAACACTAAGACTCGACTCAGTCAATTTCAAGCACAGCTTTATGCACTTGTGACCAGTCAAAAGGCTAATATATTATCAACGCCTTCTGTTGTCGTTCTCGATAACCATCAAGCAAAAATATTAATTGGTAAAGAGGTTTCGATACAAGACTCTAACTATCCTGGTAACTCCGGCGGTGCTGGTGTGACGAATCCTTATAATACCTTCACCCGGCAAAAGGTTGCGCTACACCTTTATGTGCGCCCACAAATTAGCCTAGGTAAAAGTGTTAAGTTACAAATTGATCAAGGAAACGATACGCTTGCCGATCCAACCGATGCAACATCTGGCCGCCCTGTAATAAACATCAGTAATATTAACACTTCTGTTCTTGTTAATAGCGGAGATATTCTAGTTCTCGGTGGATTAATTCAAAATGGCATACAGCTTAGTGGCAACAAGCTGCCCATACTTGGTGATATTCCTGGTATTGGTGAATTATTTCAAAACAACAAACATACTCGCGATAAAAAAGTATTAATGGTCTTCATTCGCCCAATTATTATTAGTGATCCTAGAAGCAGTATTCAAGTTACGGGCAATAAATACTTCAACGTGAGACAAAAAGAACTTAAATATTTTCAAGATGCGCCATATATGTCTGATTATAAACAAATGGTTTTACCAAAATTAAAGAAACTACAACTACCTAAACCATTTAACGCCACAAAATCAGTTAA
>JAUICE010000088.1 GCA_030428185.1 Gammaproteobacteria bacterium | reverse complement strand
TTTTTTTATAGGTAGTACACTTTGCAGTATGGTTGTTGAAAAGATAGGTATATATAAGACTACGTTTTTAGGATATCTCATTACACTTTTGGGCAGCATAATGATGTGTTTTTGGTATCTAAATTATGGCTTAACTTTGAGAGGATTTATCTATCCAATGCTATTAATCGGCATTGGCGGTACTTTCTGTATGGGCGCCGGTAATGGAGGGGCCATGCTACCATTTTCAAAAAACACCGGCTCTGCAGCTGCACTGGGGGGAAGCTTACGATTTATATACTCATCATTTTTGGGTTACTTAGTCATTAACGATCATGTTGCTAGCACGCTACCTCTAGGCCTACCCGCTTTATTATTTAGCCTTATCGGCCTGATTCTACTAATAATCTTTAGATCTAAGCTAGGGTCTGTTGACATTTCATCTTCAAGTACCTGAGCCATCTGGCCTTTGCACTTTTTTAGATATTTGTTCCCGTAGGCTCGCTTTTATGAGGCTGTTTGGTTAAAGTTTGATATCGCTTCGTACGCTTAATCGCGGACCAGTAACTTCGTGCAACTAAAAACCCAAAACAATTTTTAGCACCGCATCGACAAGGCCTTTTATGCCAGTCTTGACGCTGAAATCCATAATCGTAAGAAAGTTCTTCGCCTTTCTTAATATCACGCATCGCATAAATCCAAATTTCATCATCGATAATATCGTTGTAACAATTTGGATCGCAAGAGTGATTAATATACTTCGCTAAATTATCAGACGTATCCCCGTCAATAACATCACAATCATTTAACTCAAATAGATAAATTAATGTTTCGCCTTGTTTTTCCGCGAGTTTATCTGCTTGCTTTTGAGTAATTTTACGCCCTATATATTGAATAATGGGCGTATCTTCTGGAATATCAACACGGGCATATAATCCTTTATTATGAATTGATGAAGTATCTAGTGTCACTAACTCCGTGTTTAACTTGTTCATCATATACCCCTCCTTGGAAATCAATCATTTAAGCTTCAAGCAGAAAAGTTTTATAGCGCTAAGCTATAAAATGCTTTAGCCTGGCTAATGCCTTGGAAAGCATTTCATCGCTGGCAGCAAACGATAAACGTATACAACCAGGCGTACCAAACGCACTACCGGGTACAACTGCTAATAACTCATCTTCAAGTAGGGATCTACAAAAATCCACATCACTCTTTAATCCCTTCTTCTGCATCGCGACAGATATATCTGGGAAAATATAAAAAGTTCCGTCGCTAGGTATCACCCTTACACCACTCATTTCTGAAAGTTCTTTATATACATGTTGATGCCGTTTTTCAAAAACATCCCGCATATGCAAAACTGCATCTTGAGGACCATTTAAAGCTTCTAGTGCGGCCCATTGAGCAATTGAGCATGGGTTTGATGTACTTTGAGACTGTACCTTCTTCATCGCTTTAATCAATGATTCAGGTCCACCCGCATAACCAATACGCCACCCCGTCATGGCATAAGCTTTAGAAACTCCGTTAAGAACAATTGTGCGCTCATACAAATCAGGAGCAACATTTACTATATTCATAAAACGCTTACCAGCAAAAATCATATGTTCGTACATATCATCGGTTGCAATAAAGACATGAGGATTATCTCTGAGTACACCAGCAATTTCTGTGAGCTCACACTCACTATAATGTTTTCCCGAAGGATTTGATGGGCTATTAATAAAAAACAATTTTGTCTTTTTTGTAATGGCGCTGGCTAACTGACTGGCTGTAATTTTATATTCATTATCGATAGTCGTTTCGATATATTTTGGAACACCACCCGCTAATATTGCGATATCAGGATATGAAACCCAATAAGGAGCTGGAATTAATACCTCATCTCCTTTATCAATAAGCGCCTGACACAGATTAAAAATACTCTGTTTTCCGCCAACTGAGACCAAAATCTGCGAGAGTTCATAGTCTAATTGATTGTCTCGTTTGAATTTTTTTACTATAGCCTCTTTTAAAGCCGGTATCCCATCAACAGGCGTATACTTAGTACGACCTGCGTTAATGGCTTTGATTGCCGCTTCTTTAATGTTTTCTGGCGTATCAAAGTCTGGTTCGCCTGTGCCTAGACCGACCACATCTTTACCAGAAGCTTTTAGCGCTTGTGCTTTTGCACTAACGGCTAGTGTTGGTGACGGTTTTATTTTCTC
Organism: Gammaproteobacteria bacterium; assembly: GCA_030428185.1. GTDB lineage: Bacteria > Pseudomonadota > Gammaproteobacteria > Legionellales > Legionellaceae > JAUICE01. The sequence goes on along the minus strand of JAUICE010000088.1, from coordinate 3,473 downwards.
AACACGTTGTGACAAAATAACAGACATATTTTCTCCTTGGTACAATAGTTTCTGATGGGTAGCCAACAAAAAGGCAAATTTAACTTACATGCCACATTTTCGCCAACTGGTGATCAGCCTGTGGCTATTAAATCATTAGTTGATGGCCTCACTCAAGGCCTATTTAAACAAACTCTTTTAGGTGTCACAGGATCTGGAAAAACATTTTCCATGGCCAATATTATCAGTGAACTCAATCGTCCAACGATGATAATGGCACCCAATAAAACATTAGCAGCACAATTGTATGGTGAGTTTAAACAATTTTTTCCTGAAAATGCGGTTGAATATTTTGTATCTTATTATGATTATTACCAACCAGAAGCCTACGTTCCCTCATCTGATACTTTTATACAAAAAGATGCATCGGTGAATGATCATATTGAGCAAATGCGTCTTTCAGCAACTAAAGCTTTAATGGAGCGTCGAGATACCATTATTGTCGCGACCGTTTCTGCTATTTACGGGTTAGGAGATCCCGAGTCCTATCTTAAAATGGTATTACACGTTTCAAAAGGCGAGCAGATAAACGATAGAAAAATTCTTAGACGTCTTGCCGTCATGCAGTATACACGAACCACGATGTCACTCGAACGCGGACAATTTCGCGCGCAAGGAGATGTGATTGATATTTTTCCTGCCGATGCAGAGTGTCAGGCTATTCGTATCCAATTATTTGATGACGAGGTCGAATCTATTGCTGTCTTTGATCCCCTAACCGGTGAAATCTTACAAAAACTCGCCCGTATTACTATCTATCCTAAAACGCACTATGTAACACCTCGTGAACGTATATTACAAACCATTGAGCACGTTAAAGTAGAGCTTAAGAGTCGTTTAGCTCAATTTGAACAAACGAATAAACTGCTCGAATTACAAAGGCTTCGTGAGCGTACACAATATGATATTGAAATGATGCTGGAACTTGGTTACTGTCAAGGTATTGAGAATTACTCAAGATATCTATCTGGCCGTGATGCGGGTGAACCACCACCGACCTTGTTTGATTATCTGCCTAAAGATGCACTATTGATGATCGATGAGTCTCATGTCACCGTTCCGCAAATTGGAGGCATGTATCGCGGTGATCGTTCAAGAAAAGAAACTTTGGTGCAATATGGTTTCCGCCTACCATCAGCACTTGATAATCGCCCCCTTCGTTTTGAAGAGTTTGAAGCTCGCTCACCACAAACCATTTATATTTCAGCAACACCAGGTGACTTTGAAATAGCGTCTTCTGATAACACGGCCGAACAACTGATTCGACCAACAGGCTTAGTCGATCCTTTGGTTGAAGTACGTCCAGTGACTACCCAAGTTGATGATCTACTCTCTGAAATTCATCTTACCAAAGCAAAAAATGAACGGGTATTGGTTACAACATTAACCAAAAAGATGTCTGAAAACTTAACGGAGTATTTAGCCGAGCATGGTGTCAAAGTACGCTATCTTCACTCAGATATTGATACTGTAGAGCGGGTAGAAATTATTCGTGCACTGAGAAAAGGCGTCTTTGATGTGATTGTTGGAATTAATTTACTTAGAGAGGGCCTAGATATGCCAGAGGTATCTCTTGTGGCTATACTTGATGCGGATAAGGAAGGATTTTTACGCTCCAACCGCTCGTTAATTCAAACGATTGGCAGAGCCGCTCGAAATATTAATGGTCGTGCAATCTTATATGCTGATAAAATCACAAAATCCATGCAGCAAGCCATCGATGAAACAAAAAGACGGCGGGAAAAACAACTCGCTTATAATAAAACACACAATATCACGCCAAAAAGCATTCAAAAACACATTCACGATATTCTAGATGCTAATACAGAAATGAATGATAAAGAAACGGTAGCACTGAATATCGCAGAAGTTATCAATAAATCACCCAAAGAGCTCAGTAAAGAGATTAAAGCGTTAGAAAAACAAATGCACTTTCATGCCGAAAATTTAGAGTTCGAAGAAGCTGCTGCTACTCGCGATAAAATCATTGCCATCGAACATGCACTTAAAGGACTAGCGCAATAAAAACTCATCGCTATCGATTTGTATCACTCACTTCTAGGATCAATTTCAGCCAAGACTGGTGAAGTTTGTGGCATAGATAGATAAGAGTCCTCTTGCTCTGTGTCTGCTTTGCTCGCTTTTCGCCAAACTAAAATTGGTAGCAAACATATACATACCAAAACATAAAAGTAGTATAACCCCCAAGGCCCCAAAAGTGTCATCATCATTGGTGAAATAAAAGGACCTAGAATAGCGCCGCAACTATAAGCCAATAATAAGCTCTGAGTACCTGCTAACACATCTTTACTATCTAACGCATCACAGGCATGACTGATACTCACCGGATAAATGGTAAACGTGAGTCCACCAATTAAAATCGTTAGAACAATAAAGACCGCATAGATATGATAAAGAAAGTGTGTCAATAACACCAAAAAGGCAATGCCTACACCAAGCATGATTAACACCATACGCCGCTCGATTACATCAGATAATTTACCTACAGGGTACTGCAATAACATCCCGCCTAAGATTAAGCAAAACATATAAAAGGCAACCTGTGAGGTACTTCCTAAAACATCATGAAAAAAAAGCGGTGATAATCCATATAACGCTCCCATAATCACACCCGAAGCAAAGCAACTGACTAAACCAGAGCCTGCAACCTTAAATAGTTTTGAAAATTTTAATGTCGATGGCTCTTCAAAAATCGGGCTCTGCACTTTTGCAAGCGTGATCGGTATCACTGATAAAGAGCTAGTAATCGAGCAAATGGCAAATAACGTCATCGAGGTAGGCGCATCAAGATTTAAAAAAAATTGTCCTAATGCTTGAGCCAAGTACAAACCTATCATGTATAGCGCAAGGATTTGACCACGATTATTAGTTGTTGAAAAGCACAGAAGCCAACTCTCAATCACCACATAAACACCAGCAGTTCCCACACCGCCAAGAAAGCGCAGCAAAAGTAGAATAAATCCACTGCTGGTCATCCCTGCCAACATATTCATCACCGATAACACAGAGGCGAAGCCTGCATAAGCTCTGATGTGTCCTACTTTAAGGATCACACGCTCAATACGAAAGGAGCCGAGCATAATGCCAAAGTAAAACGCGCCTGTCATCGAGCCTATCAGTAAGTCACTTTGATGGTTTATATTCATTTTCAAGGCAAGCAGCGTACCTAAAAAACCGTTTCCTAGCATAAAAACAAATAGTGTGATGAGTGGCAATATAATATTCATAGCTAAAGCGCCTATAGTCAGTGGGCGTAGCCTCTCATAAATATCAGCTTGTGGCAAAAAAAAATACGAGAATCTTACTTATTTGAGAGTCCACCAATATACCCTTATCCTCTCATAATGCATGTTTTTGAGCTCTGCCAAATCCTCAATCTTTGGTATTTTTCTCAATCGGAATGGAATAACCAT
>JAUICE010000087.1 GCA_030428185.1 Gammaproteobacteria bacterium | reverse complement strand
AGTTTCTTCTGAAAATTTTGTAACGTTTCACGCATCTCATCTTGAGATAACACCAAAGACTGACCTGAAAGCGCCGTACTAAAACCTTGCATAAATGAATCAGAATGAATCTTTATCCCTTGTGACTTAAAACTTTTTCCTAAATCTGCGCCGATAGAGTAACTCAGCTTATCCTCTTCCGTTTTTAATGAGGACTGTGCAAATACAGATGGTAGGAGTGCACATGTAAAACACATGCCATATAAAAAACGCTTCATAAAATACCTCACAAAATTCATCAAGAATATGATTCTGCACAATTTTAAAGATAATTACCAGTTTTTAACCTGTTAATTTTGAATAAGTTTTATAGTGGATAAACTTTAAAACCCATCATCACAGCCCATTGTCTTTCACTGTTAATGCATTCTCAGACGATAGAGGTATAATAGCTTTTTTGTCGCTACCATATGTTTATCATGCTAAGTATTTTTGAATTGTTTTCAGTCGGTATAGGACCATCAAGTTCACATACCGTAGGCCCTATGCTCGCTGCCAATGAATTTATTGCGCTACATGAAAACATACAGCCAATCAATCGCATTCATATAAAGCTGTATGGCTCGTTGGCGCTAACAGGTAAAGGTCATGGTACTGATAAAGCCATACTCAATGGGCTAGAAGGACAAAAACCTGATACCTGCGATCCAAATCAGTTGGTTCCGAGAATGCGCTCAATTATTGAAGATAAGAAGCTTTGCTTAACGAAACAACATGAGATTTCTTTTAACTATGATACTGATTTAGTATTCTTGCAAAAAGAAAGCTTGCCTGGACATGCAAATGCCATGGCATTTGAATCTTTTGATGAAGAAGGCTTAACTCTTAAAAGACAAATCTATTATTCCATAGGTGGAGGATTCATTGCCACTGCCGAAGGTCTTGCCGAAACACGTCAAGAAAAAGCACCAGCGCCCTATCCTTTTGATAGCTATGAGTCACTGTGTCAATTATGCAAAAAACACAAGCTTTCGATTGCTGAACTCATGATGGAAAATGAACTTTGCTGGCGTAGCAAAGAAGACTTTTTAAAAGAGATTAATCATATTGCAAACACAATGCATGAAGCCATACAGCGAGGCGTGAGCACGGAGGGCATTTTACCTGGTGGACTCAATGTTAAGCGTCGTGCACCTTTACTCTATCAAAAACTTAAAAAAAACGAAGGCATTCGCAGCGAGTTTGAACAAGCAGATGTAATGAACTGGCTAAATACCTATGCGATTGCGGTAAACGAAGAAAACGCGGCCGGTGGGCGTATTGTGACTGCGCCAACTAACGGTGCGGCAGGCATTATCCCCGCTGTTTTTGCATATCTAAAACATACTGGGATCACACTAGATGATAACACCACAGCCAATTTCTTTTTAACCGCCGCTGCTATTGGTATTTTATATAAAGCCAAAGCATCTATTTCAGGTGCTGAAGTTGGCTGTCAGGGTGAAGTTGGTGTTGCCTCATCGATGGCTGCTGCAGCACTTACCGCAGTACTTGGCGGCAGTATAGAGCAAATAGGAAACGCCGCCGAAATTGCCATGGAGCATCACTTAGGCATGACGTGTGATCCCATCGCAGGTCTTGTGCAAATTCCATGCATTGAAAGAAATGCCATGGGTGCCGTAAAGGCTGTAAATGCATCACGTATGGCCCTTTTAGGAGATGGCACACATTATGTTTCTTTAGATAAAGTCATAAAAACCATGAAACAGACGGGAGATGATATGCAAACGATCTATAAAGAGACCTCATTGGGAGGCTTGGCTGTCAATGTTATTGAATGTTAGAAGTCTAAAAACGCGCATTATCAAAGGACAGAGGTATAACATCTCTATTAACCCGTAATGCCTTTATTACTGCATAAAGGCAAATAAATCATGAACACCATAAGAGCCGAGCTTTGATTTAGCCTCAAGCGTTTGCTGCCTGTGATTAAAAGGTCCTATGTGAACCAACGTTTCGCGTGATCGCTTAATCAATCTAACAGGCGCTTTTATCAAGGCTTGTAAATAGCGACCAAAACGCATTGCTCGTGTATTTTCATGGAAACTACCCGCTTGTAAATACCAATGTGCTTTAGGCTTATCAACATCTAATGCTTCAACAACCACTGGCGCGGTTCCTTTTTTTATCATATTTAACTCTTTTGCTGCAGCAAAAGATAAATCAATGACTCGCCCATCATGAAACGGCCCCCTATCATTCACTTTTACGGTAACACTTCGTCCGTTTTCAATATTAGTTACTTTCACATAGCTTGGTAGTGGTAGTGTCTTATGGGCGGCTGTCATTGCATACATATCATACGTTTCACCACTAGATGTGCGCTCTTTATGAAAAGGATGTCCATACCAGGAAGCAATGCCCTTTTCTTTAAAGTGTAAACTAGAGCTGCGTACATCATAAGTTTTACCTGCAACATGATAACGCAATGGGTTTCCATAGCGACTCAAGCCTGTTCTAGGCTCATAGGTAGTAGGAATAGTTTTAGTCTGAATAGTTGTATTGGTGACATCCATCGCTTGAATATTATTGGGAATTTTTTTCTGGCAGGCACAAAGGGAAAAAAATATGCTAATAAAAAAAATAAATACTGATAATTGTTTAAAACGCCCCATCGTTTGACTCATCATGTAAGCTAGCCTCTCCAGAATTTATAGCAATTATTGTTCCCTTTGAGGTAAGCAGGTTTAAACTTCCGTCTTGATTGATACCTTTTGCTATACCACAAAGTTTTTTATCATTCAGCCTAACACATATTTTTTTATTATAGAGCATATCTAGCGTTTGCCATTGTTTTGGATTTGTATATTCGGCGTTATCTAGCGAGACAAATAGAGCCTTTAGAATATCAGTCAATAATGCTGCTCTTTCAAATGTTCTACCTGTTAATAGCGTCAATGATGTCCAGCTGTTATCCAGTGGGGCAAGAGTCATATTGACATTAATACCAAAACCAATGATCGCTTTACTGAGCTTATGATTGGTTGAAAGTAGTTCAATCAAAATGCCTGCTATTTTCTTTCCGTCAACATAAATGTCATTCGGCCACTTAAGAGCAACCTCAAACGGACCAATGTTTTTTTTGATCACTTCAGCAATAATATAGGCAATGTGAGCACTTAGCCCTGCCAGGAGATGCGGATCAGATATGGGGTATTGAATAGAGCAATAGATATTTTTCCCTTTTGGTGAAATCCAAGTCCGGCCAAAACGTCCCCTTCCCGCAGTTTGGCTCTCCGCAATACACACAGCCTTTTTAATGTTTTCATCAAGTAATTTTAAATACGTATTGGTCGAATCAATCTCAGTAAACAAAAAACACTTCACATCATCAGGGATCGCTTGCTGAATTTGTTCTGATTGAATTGGCTTATCACAATCGTTATCTGCAACGCTCATGTGGAAAAATCACTTAAACTGCTATCAATGAATGTTAGCTTTGAACATTTATCAGAGCAAACAGCAAAAGCATAATGAGGAATTTTAGAGGAATAAAAGATAGTCGGTCCATCTGTAGTCGTGGTATGTGAAACTTGCTTAAAGCCTTCTCCAAGCGCTACAGAAAAAGCCTTCAAATCTTCTTTTAACCCTAGCCCTGTGTACTTTATATAAGCTTCTTTCTTTGCCCATATTTCATAAAAGGTTTGCTCTAGTGCTAAGCCCCTTAAAGATTGAAGAGAGTCTATTTCTTTATTTGAAAAACTATATGTAGAGATGCCAAGAAAATCTCTTGGTTTATATTGCTCAATATCAACACCAATGCTGCCATTTTGCCTGACACCAACAACAACAAAGTCGCCTGAATGACTCATATTAAAATGAATATCATCATGAGTTAGTTTTGGTTTGCCATGTCCATAAAAAGAAAATTGAAGATCTGAAGGGCTGATATCCGTATACCACGATAAGACCTGTCGAAGAAATATATGCGCTATAAAAAAACGTATACGATGCTGTTTAAAGATAAATCGTTCGCCGCGTGAGCGTTCATCATCGGCTAAAATCGACTTCAAATGAGCTATTTTAGGCTCTTCATCAAGCCTTGCAAACCATAAATGTACATCTCTATCAGTAAGTTGCTTGTCAACCTGATAAAAACGTTTAAAATCAACCATCATCGTTAAACTTTGCCTTATGATGTTAGGCAGTATAACATAATTGGATTTGCCCTTTGGTTATTTGCGTATCATGAACAATCAATATCTGGAATTTGAGCAGCCCATTGCTGAATTGGATGCTAAAATTGAAGCGCTACGAATGGTCGATAGTGACTCTGGCATCAACATCAGTGATGAAATCGAGCGTCTTGAAGCGAAGTCTCGCGAGCTTATGGCGAGCATCTTTGCTAACCTCACCCCTTGGCAAATTGTCCAGCTAGCAAGACATCCATTAAGACCTCAAACCTTAGACTATATCGAGCGAATTTTTACTGAGTTTGATGAATGTCATGGCGATAGACATCAGTCTTGTGCGCCAGCAATGATCGGTGGTATTGCAAGACTGGATGGCAAACCGGTCATGGTTATTGGACATCAAAAGGGAAAAAAAACCAAAGAAAAGGTTTATAGAAACTTTGGTATGGCGCGCCCAGAAGAATATCGTCGTGCACTACGGTTAATGAAGCTTGCTGAAAAGTTTAAAATGCCCGTCTTCACATTTATTGATACTGCTGGTGCTTATCCAGGTATTGGGGCTGAAGAGCGCAACCAAAGTGAAGCGATTGCACGAAATCTACTAGAAATGTCCGCTCTGACTGTTCCTATCATTTGCACAATCATTGGTGAGGCAGGCTCTGGTGGCGCACTTGCTATTGGTGTTGGTGATAAGATCAATATGCTGCAATATGGTATTTATTCAGTTATATCCCCAGAGGGTTGTGCATCGATACTATGGAAAGACACACAAAAAGCATCTGATGCGGCAACTGCAATGGATATTACGGCTGATAAAATTCTAGCCCACGGTCTTATAGACACAGTATTAAATGAACCGTTAGGTGGAGCCCATAGGAATATCGACTCAATGGCTCAAACCATTAAAGCCACGCTAATAGAGAACTTAAATGAATTAAGCGCGCTTTCAAGTGAAGAGCTGACAACAAAGCGCTATCAAAAATTCATGGCCATGGGTAGTTGTGATTAATATCGACTTTAGTCTACTCAATACGTTCAAAAGCGTGTATGTTGGTTTTAGTGGTGGTGTAGACTCAACAGCCCTATTGCATCGCTTATCCATGTCGACTGAACTCAGACATAAACTATATGCTATTCATATCAATCATCAAATTCATCCACGCTCAACAGATTGGGAAAAACACTGCCAAGATATCGCCAAGAACCTATCTATTCCTTTTATCTCAAAATCAATCACACTAGATGATAAAAAAAATTTAGAAGAATCTCTGAGAAACAAACGCTATGAGTCGTTTAAAGCAATCGTAGGCGACAACGATTGCTTAGTCACAGCCCATCATTTAGATGATCAAGCTGAAACGCTACTTCTGAACTTATTTCGTGGTTCAGGTGTTAGCGGCTTAGGAGGGGTGAAAGTTCTATCGAAACAACACAACTTAACCATCATCCGTCCACTATTGAATACAACTAAAGATGAGCTTAAGCGTTACAGCGCGCAGCATCAACTTCAATATATTGAAGATCCAGCAAATACTG
>JAUICE010000013.1 GCA_030428185.1 Gammaproteobacteria bacterium | reverse complement strand
TAGAGATGAGCTTAAGAAAAAAATTGATATTTCTTTAGAGAGTTTTGCGAAACAAGATGAACTTCCTAAGTGTGAATATTATTTATTCGTACTTGAGGATATAAATACCAAAAGAGTCGTTGGTACTTCAGCAATTGAAGCGGCTATTGGCTACCACCAACCATGGTATACTTATCGGTTATCCAAGGTATCTAGGGTGTGTCAACAGCTTGATAAACATCTGGTTCATGATGTTTTGGTTTTGACGAATGATATGCATGGATATAGTGAACTTGGTACGTTGTATTTACACCCTGACTATCGAAAAGATGGAATCGGCGTCTTTTTATCTAGAGCGCGCTTTATGTTTATGGCGAATTTTTTAACGCGCTTTAGTGATTTTATTGTTGCGGAAATGAGAGGTGTCTCTGATGAGTCAGGGCGATCACCGTTTTGGGATAGCTTAGGAAAACACTTCTTTCAAATTCCATTTGTTGAGGCAGATGAGTTATCAGGTCGAGCCGAAAAGCAATTTATTGCAGATTTATTACCTCATAATCCAATATATACCATCTTATTGAGTGAGGAGGCACAAGCAGTTATTGGTGAACCACACCCATCAACAAAACCAGCCATGAATATATTAAAAAAAGAGGGATTTCGTAATAGTCATTATGTGGATATCTTTGATGCAGGTCCAACCCTTAAGGCATGCACTCAAGATATTAAAACGATTCAAAATGCTAAACGTCATCGTGTTGTGGAAATTAGTGACGACATCGTGAGTAAGAGGGCTCTCATTAGCAATGATTCTCTTGATTTTTGCTGTGTACTTGAGCATGTCTCTATAGATGGAGACACGTGTATTGTATCGAGTGATGCGGCCAAAAAATTAAATAAAAATATTAATGACAACGTTAGGATTGCACTATTTTAAGGGGTACGTTTTATGAAAGCCACACACTATATTAATGGACAGTGGGTATTAGGTGAGGGTGAAGCCTTTACTTCAACTTGTTCTTCTAGCGGTGATGAAATATGGCAAGGTCATCAGGCTAGCTTTAATGAAACAAGTCTTGCAGTGAGTAGCGCTCAAAATGCGTTTACCTCATGGAGCTTATTAACTTTTGATGAGAGACATAAGTATTTGACACACTATGTTGCTGGGCTTAAGGAGCAAGAAGAGTCCCTGTCACTGGCAATTAGCCAAGAGGCTGGCAAGCCATTGTGGGAGGCGAAAACGGAAGTAAGCGCTATGGTGTCGAAGTTACAAGCATCCGTAAATGCTTATCATCAGCGTACAGCATCCACATCGTCAGAAAGCAAAGGGCTAGAGACTCGATTAACACACAGACCTCATGGCGTAGTTGCAATTTTAGGCCCATATAATTTTCCAGGGCATCTACCTAATGGCCAAATGATTCCCGCACTATTAGCCGGAAATACATTGGTTTTTAAACCAAGCGAGTTAACACCAAAAGTAGCAGCGATTATGATGGATTGCTTTGATAAGGCAAAGCTACCTAAAGGTGTTGTGAACTGTATACAAGGAGATGGGCAAGTTGGTCAGGCGTTGCTTACACAGGATATTGTAGGTGTTTATTTTACAGGAAGCTATCAAACTGGTCGGAAGATTCATCAACACTTTGCTGGGCGTCCTGAAATCATCTTGGCTTTAGAAATGGGAGGAAATAATCCTTTAATTATTGATGAAGTGCATGATATCGATGCAGCGGTTTTTCATACAGTGATGTCTGCATACATTACCTCGGGGCAGCGATGCACTTGTGCACGGAGATTATTGTTACCGGATAATACCTTTGGAGAGCAATTTCTTAGTGCACTTACAGATAAAATATCATCACTAACCGTTGGGCCTTACTGGCAAGAACCAGAGCCTTTTATGGGGGCTGTAGTGTCTAATCGGATGGCTGAGTCTTTATTAGAGACGCAAGAGCAACTGATTGCCAATGGAGCGCAAGCGATTATTGAAATGAAGCGGCGCTCACAGGCCATTTTAACACCAGGAATAATTGATGTATCGACTGTTGATGACGGCAAAGATGAAGAACTTTTTGGTCCATTACTACAAATTTCTCGCTATAAGACAATTGATGAGGCAATTGTTCAAGCTAATCATACGGCTTATGGATTATCGGCAGGGTTAATTAGTGATAACGTAGAGCATCAACACCAATACTATCAGCAAATACGCGCGGGGATTGTTAATATTAATCGGCAAATGACTGGTGCATCAGGCATGCTTCCATTTGGCGGAATAGGTAAAAGCGGCAATCATAGGCCTGCTGCAGCTTATACGGCTGATTTTTGTGCCTACCCTATGGCAAGCCTAATAGAAAAGCAGGCTAGTATGCCTGAGGTGCTGCCGGTTGGTTATTAAGTTTTTTATAAACTACATATTGATAGCTAGCGCGTGCTCCTTTACCTAGAGTAAATTTTTTGACTTTCTGGTAGGTTTGATGAAATAGCGGATCATTTAAGAGCAGTAAGTCAGACGGTGGGTAAAATAATTTTTGTCGTGTAATCAGAGCAAGTTGAATAATGTAGTCAGGTTTTTTCTCGTTTAAAAGCCATTGGTTGAAGCGCTCATAGGAATAGCTTATCGGTGGGGTTGTCATTTTTAGAGAGTTAATGCAGTAAGTATCGACGACCTCACCATTAAAATAATATGGAATAACACCACAATCACCAATGCTAATTGTTTGCCCCTGTTTTACCTCATGATTTAGCCATGATGTGACCCTCATTCTCAGTTGATTTCCTTCCTTGCCGCTTTGAGTAAGATAGTTAATATGATAAAGCGTATATTGATAACTAGAAAATAAATAGCCCACACTAACTGCAAAGAGCAGTGTAATCATCAATTGAGTATTTTTTCCTAAGCTTAAGTTTAGATGTTTTGTAAAATCGACTAGACCACAGACAATGAATGGTAAAATTAAGGCATAAGCGCATAAAAAATGCCTATTAAGAAAAGCGACAATCCAATCGGCATTATATAATGCCAAGAGATAGCATATTGAGGGTATGATTAAAAACCAAAAACGCTTGTCGAAGGATTTACGTACTAGAAAGTATGAAAATAATAACATCGGTAAGACGATAATAAGATAGGAGTAGTCAAGCTCTAACGGTGCTGAGGGGGCGTTTAGTGCTTTACAATAAACAGGGTTAGGAAAAAGTCTACCGAAATACTGGTAATGCCATAAAAAATACGGAATATAAAGTAGCATGAAGCCAAATACAAAATAGCTGAGTTTCATTTTTTTCTTTATGTAACTCATACTAAGCAGTAATAAGCTGTAAGCTACAAAAAGCATTGGCCCTTCAGGACGTGTGAGAGAAGCAAAACTGAGTAATAAGCCACTATGAAAAAAACTAGATATATTTTTATTATTTAAATTTTTAATAATAAATAGCGTTGCAAACACAACAAGCATCTGAAAAAAGGAAGTCTCTAATCCACTTACCGCCCAGATAATTTCTCCCGGATGTATCAGTAAGATAAGCGGTGTCAGTAGCGCGTAATAAGGCGGGAGCCATATACGTGTGATGGAATAGACGCCTATTAAGGTGAGTATCAAAGCAAGTATAGAAATTATTTTGAGCCAGAGAATGGGGTTTATTTTAAAAGTAATCAAGGCTGCGGCGAAGATCATATATAGAAAGTTTGAGTAACCTTCTAGATGTGGCTCACCTATATTCCAGATGATTTGTTGATGAGCACTTAAATTTTTTGCATAGCGTAAGGTGATGAATGCATCATCTACGGTGTAAGGCCAGGCACTGTGTAGCTGTAGTATAAAAAAATATAAAAAACCAAGTAGGTAAAAGAGAAATAAGAAGTACTGATTGTATTTGGACATGTTATACCTAATATAGGTCTGAGGAGTGGTGAACCTCCTCAGAGCAATATAAGAATTAGCTAGGCTTAACCGCCAGAGTCCTGACGCTCTTTAATTTCTGCAAGAGTTTTACAATCAATACATAAAGTTGCTGTAGGGCGCGCTTCTAAACGTTGTATACCAATTTCAATACCACACGTTTCACAGTAACCAAAGTCTTCATCATTAATAAACTCCAAAGAGTCTTCGATTTTTTTAATCAGTTTACGCTCTCTATCACGAGTTCTGAGCTCAATACTAAACTCTTCTTCTTGGCTTGCTCTATCTGAGGGATCAGGGAAATTAGCCGCTTCATCTTTCATATGCATAACGGTTCTATCAACCTCTTCCATAAGTGCCTGACGCCAAGCAGTTAGAATTTTACGAATATGCGCTTTTTGATTCTCGTTCATGTAGTCCTCTCCTTTCTTTTCTTGATAAGGAGGGATCCCCATAAAACTCAAATTTGCGGTAACCTTTTTAGGTTTATCTTTCTTTGTTCTAACTTTCTTTGCAACAATTGCATCAGTTACAGATTTTTCTTTTGTATTCACAGAGTTCCTTACAGTTGTTTTTTGGCCTGTCGCACGGTTTTTATTTGCGGATGTCTTTTTACCAGCTATTTTTTTTGTTGCAACCTTTTTCTTTACTATTTGCTTTTTATTGGTCGTTTTTTTTACAGGTGTTTTTTTATTTGCCGTTTTTTTTGCAGTCGCTTTCTTAACAACTCTTTTCTTCGTGGCCGTTTTTTTTGCAGTCGCTTTCTTAACAACTCTTTTTTTAGTGGCGGTTTTTTTTGCAGTCGCTTTCTTTACAACTCTTTTTTTAGTGGCGGTTTTTTTGGTAGTCGCTTTCTTCACAACTCTTTTTTTAGTGGCTGTTTTCTTGGCAGTAGCCTTTTTTGCCGCTGTTTTCTTGATAGGTTTCTTTTTAGCAATTGGCTTTTTTGTTGCTTTCTTTGCTTGAGCTTTTTTCTTGGCAACCATATTTCCATCTCCTAGTAGGGGCTCAATCCAGTGAGCGACCAAAATAAGCTTTATGATTTTGCTTTTCTTGCAGTAATCTTTTTAAGATCCTGGCATTTAATTAATCTACATCTATAACAAAAAACCTTCTTTTGTGCAAAAAAATTAGTAGTTAGCTATTACTACTCGAGGGAGATGATTTAGATCATAGGCCAACTGAATATTCTTAAAACAGCTTTTTTTCAAGAGAATGCTTACATCCTGATATTGCTCAAAGCCAATTTCTAATAATAACGTCCCACCTTTTTTAAGATATTGTTTGCCTTGATTGATAATAAGCTTAATGTCATGGAGTCCATTGTCTTTAGCAAAAAGTGCCTGATGAGGCTCGAATGTTTTAACTGCTTCTTCAATATATGGATCTTGATGGGATATGTAAGGCGGATTGCTTACGATAATATCGGCAGTCATGGGCGGAATCTGCTCATACCAGTTTGAAAGGATCCACTCAATATTCATTAAGTTCAGTTGTTGTTGGTTTTTTCGCGCAATATCTAGTGCATGTTTACTGATATCTGTTGCGATTATTTGTGCATCAGGTCGTTCATAGGCTAATGCAAGTGCGATAGCGCCACTCCCTGTTCCTAAGTCAAGAATAATAGGCTTTGATATCTGTTCAACTTTTTTTAGGGATTGTGTCACTAAAATTTCTGTCTCTGGGCGGGGAATAAGGGTGTGCTCATTAACCAATAAATTTAGGCTCCAAAAGTTTTTTCTGTTTGTTATTTGCGCAATTGGTTTGCCGTCTATACGCTGTTTAAGCAGTGATTGTAATATGCCTATTTGCTGTGTTGATAAAAGATCATCGCCGTGTGTATATAAGTAAGTCCTATCTTTTTTGAGTAGATGTGTGACCAAAAGCTCTGCATCGAGTCTTGGTGATTCGCTAGAGTCTTTAAGTGAAAGCGATGCTTTGTTAAGCCATTTGGAAATACTAGTGACCACTACTTAGCTCAGAAAGTAAATTAGCCTGGTGCTCTTGAAGCAAAGGATCGATAAGTTGACTCAAATCTCCGGCAATGACTTCGTCAAGCTTGTAAAGTGTTAAGTTAATACGATGATCAGTGACTCGACCTTGAGGATAATTATAAGTTCGTATACGCTCTGAGCGGTCACCACTTCCAACCAAGCTTTTGCGAGCTTGTGCTTGCTCTTGTTGTTGCTTGGTTTTTTCAGCGTCTAATAGACGGGTTTGTAGCAGTGCGAGTGCTTTTGCTTTGTTCTTATGTTGAGAACGTTCATCTTGACACTCAACAACGGTATTTGTGGGTAGATGTGTAATTCGTATAGCTGAGTCAGTTTTATTGACGTGCTGCCCTCCCGCTCCAGAGGCTCTAAAAGTATCAATTCGGCATTCATCAAGATTTATTGTAATATCATCAATGGCTTCTACTTCGGGAAGGATGGCAACAGTACAAGCTGAAGTATGAATACGGCCTTGAGATTCTGTTTCGGGCACGCGCTGTACTCTATGAGCACCTGATTCAAATTTTAACTGTTGATAAACATTTTGGCCACTTATTCTCGAAATAATTTCTTTAAAGCCACCATGTTCACCATGATTTGCATTAATGATTTCTAGTTGCCAACCTTTATTTTCAGCAAAGCGAGAATACATCCTAAATAAGTCACCAGCAAAAATGGCAGCCTCATCGCCACCAGTACCGGCACGTACTTCTAAATATACATTACGACTATCATCGGGATCTTTAGGTAACATTAAAATCTGTAGCTCATGTTCTAGAGTTGTGATAAGTGTTTTGGCTTGAACCATTTCATCTTGAGCCATTTGCTTTAGTTCACTATCCTCTTCTTTTGAGAGTTCAACGGCATCGTTTAGCTGTTCGATAGCCCTTTGATAATTTCGATAACAAAAAACAATGGGTTCGATGTTTGCGTATTCTTTTGAATATTCACGAAAGAGATTTTGATTTTGAATAACATCAGGAGTACCCAGTAGAGTTTCTAGCTCTTCATAACGTTCGGCTAATTTATCAAGTTTTAAAATAATGGATGACTGCATCGGAATAACTTACTCTTCAAATAAATAACTGCTTAAGGATAATAAATCGTTTTGGTTATCGGCGGCTACACGTTTTAATCCAACAGTCGGTCTGTGGGCAAGTTTATTGACCAGCCGATTTTTAAAGATGTTGAGAACCTCCTCAAAAGTATACTCGCCATTTGAACATAACTTTAGTGCATGCTTTAACTCATTATCACCGGTTTTATGTGCATATTGTCGATATTGACAAAGGATTTCTTTAGCTTTCAAAGAACGATGCCAGCGAATGTAGGCTTCAATTTCGCCAGCAATAATTTGCTCTGCACCGGTGATTGCTTGCTGCCTTTCACTCAAGCCTGCATCAACAATGGTTTGAATATTATCGATATTGTATAACATGACATTTTCTAAATTAAGTACACTATCTTCTATATCACGGGGCATGGATAGATCTAATAAAAACATCGGTTCATGATGACGTTTTTTTAAAGTCTCTTTCATTAGCTGCTCAGTGATAAATGGAAAAGGGCAGGCGGTTGCTGTAATCACAATATCTGCTTTTGGCAGGAATTGCGCTATTTCATTAATACTTAAAGATTGACCATTGACTTTTTGAGCAAGCCTTGCTGCATTGTCTAATGTACGGCTAGCGATGTAAAAGTTTGAAATGCCTTCGTCTTTTAAATAATGAAGCAGCAAGTTTGCCGTCTCTCCTGAGCCAATGAGCAAAATAGAAGTGTTCGCTAGTTTAGGACAAAGTTTTTTTAGTAGTTGTAGAGCTGCGTATGAGACAGAAACAGGGCTAGCACCAATATTCGTTTGAGAGCGTATTCGTTTACTTGCACTAAAAATATGATGAAAAATAGGCCTTAGCGATTGTCCAATACCGCCTTCACTTTCGGCTAGACGATAAGCTTTTTTCATTTGACCGAGGATTTGTGGCTCTCCAACCATCATGGAATCTAGCCCAGACGCGACCCGCATGGCATGCGAGATGCCGGCGCTTTCCGCATATTGATAGAGATACGGTAGGATTTCATCAATACTTAGTTGATGGGTGGTTGCGAAATATTCTGAGACACTATTAACATCGGAGGTATCGCAATAGACTTCTGTACGATTACAAGTCGATAAAATAGTTGCCTCATTTATAGTTGCGTGCTGGATAAACTCGTGTAAAAAGAGCTTGCTCTTTTCTTCATTGGCAAGCGCAATTTTTTCACGAATATGTATGGGTGCTGTTTTGTGATTAAGCCCACAGGCAACAAAAACCATTAAATGACAGTTCTAGTTCAGAATAAGCGTATTTTATACGATTAAGGTTTAATATGGTAGCACCACAGCATCACTGTGCTCATAAAATAATCACAATCTTCTCAGAGACTAGTCGGAGTAAATTCATACGCGAATGATCTTATTTTAAACAGTTGATTGGCATAAAAATTGTATCTTGGAAATTGTTTAGCTAACAAGGAATGTAGTATGAAGGTTATTTTTAAAGGAAAACAGTCTTCTGATGAGCTCGTTGAAAGCTTAGTAAATATTATCAATCTCTTTAAAGAGCGTTATGGCATTGAGTCGTTTAGTGAAATTAACTTATCAATGACTTTACTTGATAATCAAGCAGATGCCGTTGAACTAGTTGATAATCGTACCTCTGAGATTTTTAGAGTATTTGAAGTTCATCAGTCATCAGATAGCTTTAAACCAATCCCTTCTGAAAAACGACTGAAGCTGGTCATAGATAATACTAAAAGATGCTTAAAGCCACTGTGAATTGATGTTGGTGTATCTTTTGATTTTTTTTATGTGGTCGTTAGTTTAGAAAAGGAAGTTAACATTAAACGCAGATTGACCACCTACAAAGGGTTTTTTATTATACACCGCGATTAAAATTTGCCTTGAGGATGCCTTTAATATTTGCTAGATTACTAAAAAATAAACACGCCGCGTGTTTATCCGTTCAATCATTGCTATTTAATGGAGTGTTGTATGCCTTTGTTCTTTGGAAAAAAGTCTCCTTATGCTAATTCCCGTATTAGTAAACTACCCAGATTAAATAATCTGCTTATGTTTGCTAGTAAACTTAAGACAAAAGAACTTGAGTTTGCGAGTGATTTAGTGAGTGAGCCAAATGATGAGACATTAACAGCTAAACATCAGGGGTTAAAACTACTCAACAACGCTTTAGAAACCATTATTTCAGACTTTAATGAGGACAAGCTTTCTGTTAGTGACTTACTTCAACATCTAAATGTTACGTTAACTAAAAATTTATCTACCTACCGTGATCATTATAGAGTATTTCGTTCTCCAACAAAACAGCTTGTTGGTAAAGTGACAAAAGGTGCAGCGATTGGAATGACAGCCGTTGTAACCAGTTTTATTGCATCGCCAATAGTGACGGGTGTAGTGGCATATTATGGTGGTAATACCGTTAATAGAGCAACTAAAGATGCTGTTGGGTTTGATGGTAGTCATACTGCAACGATGCAGCTTATTATTCAATTACAAAGTGAGCTCAAACGATTAAATGCTATTGAATTTAAACGTGATCCTGCTACAGATGCTAAATTAGCAGAAGCTCTAGAGCAGAGCCATTTGTCTATGAGCTAATGAAAGGCTTCTTGAGCGTTGCTATTAGTGCTCAACTCAGGCTCGTCCATAAAGAAAATAAAGGGAATGATCACTAAAAAGCTTACGGCAGCGAGAAAGTAGGAATCAATATAGGCATTAAAGTTTGCATGCATGGCAAGCTTTTGTGCCAGTATTTTCATTGTGATTGGTGAGTGAACAGATAGATGATGCTTAGTGAGAAAGTCAGTTAAATGATGATTATATACACTGATATGACCACCAATCTGGTTCCAGTTAACTTGTGTTTCGCGGGTGATTAATGTGCTGATAATCGAAATGCCAATGGAGCTCCCTAAACTTCGGCCAAAACTAAACAGGCCTGTGGCTTCAGCAATATCTTTTTGTTTTAGAGTAGAAAAGGCAAGTGTCGATAAGGGGACGAAGAAAAAGCCCATACCAATTCCTTGAATAACGCCCACCCACATGATGGTAGCCATTGGAGTATGTAATTTAAAGTCGGTCATTAACAGCGTGCCGAAAAATGCAAATAGCAGTCCTACAGCAATCAGTATCCGTGGAGAGTAGCGGTTAATCAGTTGAGCCACTAACCCCATGGCAATAGCGCTTGCAATTCCTCGTGGGGCCATTAAAAGACCTGTAGTCACTGTTGGATACTGTAACAGCTGCTCTAACATCATTGGTTGTATGGATACTATTCCTAAAAGAGAGCTGATAAATAACATGATAATTAGGGTTGATAGTGCAAAATTCTTATTTTTAAATAATGACAAATTGATGATGTTGTTCTTAATTTTTAAACCGCGAATGATAAATACGCTAAGAAGAATAGTGGTTAATATTGCCATAAGACTAATGAAATTAGATTCAAACCAGTCTTTGCTATTTCCTTGATCTAAAAAAATTTGTAGTGTGCCAATACCTAGAGACATTAATAGCGTTCCTGTCCAGTCAATGTCTTTGAATGTTTTTTTCGTTTCGTCGATATACTTAAGCGCTAAGAAAAAAGCAATGATGCATACAGGAAGGTTCATATAAAAGACCCAACGCCAGTTTAAGTGCTCTGTAATATAGCCTCCTAATGTTGGGCCTAAAACGGGTGCGGCCATAATACCCATGCCCCAAAACGCCATAGCTTTACCTTGCTCTTGTTGGCTAAAGGTATTACGTAGAATATATTGTGATAGGGGTACCAGTGAGGCACCAAAAATACCTTGTAAAATACGAAAAAAAACCATTTGTGCTAGGCTTTGTGCGATACCGCAAAGCATAGAGGCGAGTAGAAAACCAACAATATTTAATAACAGTAGTTTTTTTTGACCTAAGCGCTCAATCAAAATTCCAGTTAAAGGCATTAAGACTGCTGCAGATACAATATATGAGGTGAGCACCCAAGTGATTTCTTCACTATTGGCTGATAATGAGCCCATCATTGGCGGCAATGATACATTAACAATGGTCATGTCGAGCACTTCAATAATAGCGACCAACATGACAGTTAGTGTTATGAGGTATTTTTCTATCTGAGTTTTTTCAACCATGTTTAGTGTCTACGGTTACTTTTGCGCTTGCACCGACAGCAAGAGGTAAGTCAGTTTTGTTAATAGCAATACGTACAGGAATACGTTGTGTTACCTTCACCCAATTACCCGTAGCATTTTCTTGAGGCAGAAGTGAAAAACTATTACCCGTACCTCCACTGATACTTGTGACAGTTCCCTTAATACTTTTATTGGGAAACATATCCACTTGAATATTGACTAATTGTCCCGGATGAATTCGACTTAGTTGTGTCTCTTTAAAGTTAGCATCAACCCAATAGGATTTATCTTCAATTAGCGCAAAGTTGTTTTGGCCTTGAGCGACAAAGTCGCCCTCTCTTAAAGAGAGGTGAGTGATGATGCCAGATTTGGGTGCTCGAACATTTGTATAGAATAATTTTAGCTTGGCATCTTTCACATTAGCTATGGCTTGGCGCAACTCAGCGTTACGTTTTCCGGGTAGTCCTCGCTTGATTAGTGCTTGTTGATATTGTTTTTTTGCAGATAAAAGATTTGCCTCACTTGTTCTTAAAGAAGCGGTAATTTTATCACCATCAGCAAGCGCTAACTTCCCATCCTTAACCAGTGAAGTGATGCGTTGGTAATTTTTTTGGTCTAGCTCATACTGGCTTTGATGGGCATTAATATTGAGCTTAGCGATATGAACAGCTTCATCATTAGCCTCGATTTGCTGTTTGGTTAAATCTAGGCGTGCATTAGCGTTCATTAATGCAATGGTATAGGGCTTGCTATCAATGGTGTAAAGTAGTTGTCCTTTGTGAACGAACTGGTTGTCTGCTACTAAAAGTTTATTCACTTGTCCTGAGACATTCGCGTTAATATTAATAATATTTGCATTAATATAAGCATCATCAGTTGATGGAAAGGCGCTTAAGTATTGCCAATATCCAAAAGAAAAAGCTAATAGACATAGAGAAGCGACTATCCAACTAGTTGTTTTTTTTAGAAAATTCATTGAGACATCTCTATTTGGAATTGAAAATGGATAAATTGTATCAAATTATTAACAATTTGTCTTAATTATCATAATGACATAGTAAATTTTGCTTTATTTTTGATATTAGTGTACATTTATGGTACCGGAGGTTTGTATGGTGTCTTTTGTTAGGAGTTGCCATGTTGAAATTTAATAAGCCAAATGAGGAAGAAGGGATCATAGGTTACTATGAGCTGATAACACAATTACCCTTAGTGGGAATAACAGAGGAAAATGCTCCTGATATATTAACAATAAGAGGTGTGAAGGATTTCTTTATACCACATGTGAAATCGATGCACCCAGACAGAGTTGGGGCAGCAGCTGAGGACCTGAATAAATCGAAGGAGGCTAAATACAATCTTATAGCATTTCTTAAGTTAAATGGTGACAGATTTGAATGTTCATCTTTTTTCAAATCTTTTAATGAGTCGAAAGAAATGAGTTTAAATATTATCCATAGAATGTTATCACTAAAACCTCATAAACCAGAACTACCGGCCTCAATGGCAGAATTTGTACATGGAGTCCTTACCAATAATAGAGATTTTCTAAATGTTTTTATTGAATTATCTAGGTCTATTAAAAACAACTTCCTAAGACCTCAGTTACAAGAAATCTGGGACACTCGCGCTGAATATCAACAACCTTTAATTGAAAGATTAATATTTGATCTTGAAACTTTGATTGCTTCACACCAGGGTCGCATTTTACCTGGTGTTACAAGGCAGGAACAACAGCTCAGAGAGCAGCAATTACTCGAGCAACGTGCTCGCGAAGCTGAGTTAGCAAAAGAGCAAAAAGCACTTACTATCATTCATGAGCTTTGCCAAGCATATGGTGTAAAAGGAAAAAGTGGTTATTTTTTCAAACCAGAGAGTATTAGTCAATTTTTAGAAATTGGTCTAGGATCTCTAGAAGTCAGAGCACTTTTAGATAAGATGAGCCTTTTTCTAGGTGAACGAGTGTCACTTCGTTTAGAACGGTCTTTTAGAAAACGCCTAATATCTCCTGATCTTATCTCTGAGTTTTCTAAAGCTATGATTATGCATCAGGACTCATGCCTCAGACTGATTGATGAACTTAACCAAGAGAGCGTAGCTTTAGATATGATTCAAAAACTTTGTCTAGCTTTCAATATAAGAGGACCACTTGGTGATATTTTCAAACCAGAGAGTATTCTTAAATTTTTAGAAATTACAACTCTAGGAGTTCCAGAAGTCAAAGCGCTTTCTGATAAGATATTTTCTCTATTAGGAGATAGTCTAGAAGAGAGTATTAGAGCCGATTGGACAGTCGCTGGTAGAAGGTCTAATTCGATAAAGGCATTTGCCGCTGCTATATATACAAAACAAGATGAGCTGAAGGCAATCGTTGATGAGGCAAGCGCTCAACAAGCGTCTAGATTAGATGTTGGATTTGATAGAGAAAGGGTTTTAGAGTCTACAGATGACATTTGTAATTCTTTATTTGATCCGGTTACTATAGAAATTGTTGAAGATATTAGTTTTGTAATTAGGCAAGACGGCAGGGTGATTTCTCTATCTAAAGAAAGTATAGAAGGTCTATTGAGAGTAAAAAGAGAAAGTGAAGAGGTGTTAAAAGCTATTGACGATGATAGAACCGGAATATCTTATCTTCTATCTAGTCAAGATGATTTTTCAGATATTCTTAGTGAGCCTGAGTCCAGGATAGCGACCAGTATTTTTAGAAAGTGGTCAGAGCAATTTCCCTATGCTCAATACACACAAATTCGAGGCGAGAATCAAGAGGTACATAAGCAACTTTTCATCGGGAGATATAAAGAGAATTTATTTGAATTATTTTCTCTAGTAAAACGAAGGACAAGTTTTGACGGTTTAGATGATAATAATAGAGAAAAGCTTGTAAAGCTTAATAGGTCTATATCAGCATTATCTAACCTTCCAGATCAAGAGGCTTATCTAAACGGACTTCAAGCAGCCTTTGAAACGAATCTAATGACTAGAGATTGGATGTCACAACTAGATAGTTTTATCAGAAGTAGCGGAGAAGAAGTTGCATCACTATATCAAAGTTTATCTGAAGATGAGCGTCAATTATTAATACGAGAAGCTTTAAAGTATTCGTATATAAACACTCCAGGCGATTTTGAAACTAACATGCATAAAATACATGATCAACTTATACTTAAACAACAGAGTCTTTATAGTGAAGCCGAAGGGCGATTACAGACAGAAGATGGGCAACGTCTTTCACAAGATGAGATTATAGATCCACTTACAAGGGAAACGATAAGACTTAGTGAGCTACAAGATGAAGATACAACAATTACTCAACTGTTAATTACAGCGCTATATCTTGCTAATGAAAAAAGTCTAGACAGACTGCCTGATGGCATTCGTGAATTTCTTCAAAATCATAAAGATCAAGATTACTTAGTTGTTGGAGAGCAAATATTAAACGCTTACTTAGATGATCCTCAAGAATTTGATGGTCCCGTTAAGATGATTTTAGAGCATTTTGGCGTCAAATCTCCATCTAAAGATCCAGAAAAAGCTGAAGTAGTTAAAAGAGAGGCCGTTAGAGCTGATTCAAAAGTTGGATTTTTTCGAGAACCTAAATCGGCTTCCAGAAAGATGGGTATAGCAGAGCAGCTTTTCTCAGATTTTCTTAGAAAAAATCTTCTATATTTATCATCTGATAGAGATATTGAAACTTTAAGTCAAGCCTTTAGCGAGGCTATAAAAAATTCTGATGATGTGAGTGGGCTACTTTGCCAATGTATTGATCAGCATTGTAGTCCTTCTGCGAAGATGCATGGTAGTAAAATATTAAACAAAGCAGACGAATTATTTGAGATGCATCAAAGATTGGCAAGTAGAAATTATGGATCCTCGCCATCCTGATTGAAATGATATGCTAAACACCAGATGACTGCGCTTTTAATTTTTTAGCGTCTATATCGAATGGAAATGAAAACGGATGTCTTATGTAAGTTTACAGCTTTTGATATATTTCATTTGGGGATTAGCCTCGAAATTATGATCCTCATAAATTGAGGCTTTAGGCACATTTAAAGCTTGCGCGTTTTTAAGCTCTTTTATCCAAGGCATTTCATAGCTAGAAGCATCAATTAATACAAGCTTTTCACCTTTTAAAGTGATGACATGAGACTTGACCGCCTTGATTAGTTTTCCACCAATGCCCTTAAAGCGAAATACCGGCTCAACATACATAGAATCAAGATTAAACGTTTTAGTGCCTCTTTGTTTCTTGTATAGTGCAAAAGCAATAGGCTTTTTATCATGAAAAGCAATGATAGCGTGCATTTTATCAGTAGCGTCTGTATAGGTTTGTCTTGCTTCATGCCAGCCGATATCAGTAAAATAATCAAGCAAATCCGACCAAGGCTTACTAAATTCACTGTTAAAACCATTTTTTTTGTTATTTGTTATCACTAAGTCTAATTTAGGCTTAAAAAAAAGCTGTGTATCATCATTAAACTTCATATCATCCCTCTAAAGGTAAATAATGATTAGTCAATATAATATCAGCACAATATTAACGTAATATTAATAAAAATAGTTAAGAAGTGTAGTCGAATTGCCTCAAAATCTCTATTAATGAAATATTCAACGATAAAGGTGATAGGCGCCGTTATAAAACAAAAAGCTAATAAAAGAGCCATTAAAGCGTATTTGGTTTCTCACGGACCAGTTATCTGGAAAACGCCTGAAATAAACGTTACCACTATTATGATAATCTCACTTCTATAAGCCAATGTAAAAATTGCGCTTTAAACGTGGGTTGTATATCCAAGCTTCTTGTGCTCTTATCTACGTGTCCAAAGCTATAGCTATTAAGAAAGCATACACTCAGAAGGATTTTCAGGCCCAGATCCATGTCACCGCCTATCAATTGACCTTATATATTACACTGTAATAAAATAAAAGGCTAAATTTGCTAATGAGTTAGCATCAAAATTGTTTTTAATAAGGCTGCTTAAAAATGCCAGGATACTTCTTTACCAGTAACGAAAGAGATAAATATATTAAATTGACTCGATTTGATACAAATTTCAATATGAAACGCAAGGTGTTAATAGAGTCATTTGTTGCAGCAGAAATTTGCAGATTTCCGTCAGATAAATCACTACAAATAACACATAAAATTTCTTTACGTTTGCAGAAAGCCTTATCAAAAAAAACAGTTAGTGGAAATACACTTTTACATGATCTAATACAAAGCAAAGCTTTTAGCCTAGATGATTTAGAATCAAGATTTTCTCCTCTGGCTGAAGAAGTTGGAAGGCTACCTGATGAATATATGGATGTGCCATTAGATGAAGCAATTTTAAAAGAATTATCCAATACTACTGATAAAAATAATTTTTGGATTCATTTACACTTAACAAAAACCTTAGCCGAGCAGATTTGTGGTTTTTTTGAGTGGGTTGAAAAGTCTGAAAAAAATATTGAATTAATGCATTTATTAATTCAAGGGCTCAAGAGTTCCGTAGCTGTAAGTGAGGAAGGCCTACAAAAAGACAGACTATTGGATAGTTATGAAACGTTATTGCATACCAGGCTTGCGAAACCCCTCGAAGCAAAAGAAATAAGGCTTTATAGGAAAGTAGTATCTAGAACCAAAACAAATCCTAGAACTAAAATAACACTAGGAATCATTCCCGAACCTCTCTATTCAGATGCTGAAAAATCTCATGCTATGATGAGACATGTTTCTGGAACAATGTTTTGGCGAGTACAATTAGATCATCCAAAATCTGAGCTCATAAAGACGGCTTTAAAACAAAATGCTCCTCTAATAGCAGGCGTATCCAACACAACTGCCCGGTGGGTTTCCCTTGTTGACTTTATGGGATTTAGTGACGATGAAAAAAAAGTATACTATGCAAACGTTTTTGCATTTATGGTCTTTTGCGGTCATCACAGTGCGTATGAAGCTGCTATTTCAATCAACAGGTCTATGAAGTTCTTTGACACTGATAGTTATCGATTATTAGAGCAAGATTATGCAAGCCTTTATAAACTTATGATTCCCGATGAGGTTTGTCCTTTTGAAAATATAGTGGAAATTATAAACAGATATGCTGATAATGATACTAAGCATACAACAGATTCTATTTTAATCCCCTAGAAAGTTGCCTATAAGCTGAGTAAAAATGAGATAGCGCAAGTAATGCTAACTGCTTCTAAAAGTCGTCGATTGAGCTAATCTTTCGGTCGAAGCTATAGCAGTTAAAAAATCATGTAAACGAGAACTTTTTCTTGCCAACATATCAGTATCAACTTCCTCTAAGAAATCTTGTATCAATTGATTTACCGTATTTTCGTCTAGCGCACTCGGTGATCTTATAAGACCAGAAACTTGTTTTTCGAAGTCTTTTAGTTTTCCTATTATTTTAGAGTCGTCTTTTTTTGCAAACAACACATACATGGAGGCTTTAAAAAACGTTGTAAGATGAGACGGAGTCGATAGTTCTCTTAAATCTTGACGTAAAATATCCTGGATTCTTTTAAGTTTAAATGTACAGTCAAACATAGTACTTTTGGCTATAAGTAGATCTTTTTCAGTCTCGGACAAGCCAGTGGCTAAACTACTGTGTGGATCGGCTCCAGCATCTTCTATATCTTGATAAAGTGTTTTATCATTCTTGACTAATCGATTTAATAGAGACATTTTAAAACCAATAAGTATGAAATCAGCGGATTCACGTACGGGATCAAGAGCAGAGTTTAATGCTCCAAGGCGCAGGTCGACATTCGTCAAAAATGATAAAAATAAATCAGATTCCTTTATGGCTGATATTGCATTAGCGTTTTTAACATAATATCCAGTTTCACTCTTAAATGTTTCAAATATGCTATCTAGAGTATATACATCAAGCTCAAGTCCAACTTCATGTATGAATGCATCTATTATTCGTTGGTACAAATCTCTGCCTAAAGCAACGCGTAACTGATTGATATGTTTAATCATAGAAATAAAATCATCTTTATGAGCGTTAACAAAACCTTGAATTTTTTGTTGTTTTTCTTGCTCTAATTTCTCTGTATGTTTTATATAATGAGTATCCTCGATAGCACTTAATTGATTTCTAACCTTTCTTTCTATTTCTTTTGTTTCTGAAGCATCGATATCCATAGTTGCAACAACTATTTGTATTTCACGCCCTAGGTTCTTTAAACGAGTTATATCTAGTTCTCTAGAATATCTAGTTTCAATAAGTTTATCGTAACAATCTCGTCCTAAGTCTGTTTCGTTTTCAAATTGCACCCATCCCGTAAAGAGTTCGATGTTTCTCTTAACTAAGTGACGTAGAAATACTACATGTGGATATAATGAAATAGTTTCTCCATCATTGTCTAAGTTTATACGCTTAAAAAAATCCACTTTGATCTCTGACTCAAATAACTCTTTGATTTTATTAAAAATTAACAGAGCGTCTGTAAATTGCTGGGACTTGTATTGTTCTAATAGTTCTCGAGTAATACTAGCGTTATTTTCTATGAAGCTTATGTATGAAGCATTAAATTCTTGAAAATCCATATAAGTTATCGCTCATATATTTTTGTTTTTATATTATACTATATGTTTTTACTTCGATCAATATTATATCAAATATACAACATAATGGTTTAATTAGAGTAAATTGGTCCGGTGTGCAATCGATTTTTTTCTTGAAGTTTGTGTTGTTAAGGCTTGGTTAATTTTTACTAACTACACTATATGAACACTAAGAAGTTAACTTGTAAAAAAATTATGCCCACAGTGAATTATTTATGGATTGGTCTACCACCTGATGCAAAGCATGCAGGCCAAGATTGTATTGGTCCAATGCTTTTAAATCAAAAAATGCCTGAGCAAAAAGTAGTTTTTTGGTGCCTTAATGATTTCAAGTCTCATTATGAGCAGATATTTACAGATACAGAGGTTACTGTTTGTGCTATTGAAGATGCTATCTTGGCGGAAGATAGTCAGTTAATAGAATACATTACTATGATTAAAGGTAGAGTTTGTGCGCTAAAAGAAGAAGGTGCGGTATCTAAAGATATCGCTAGAGAATATATTTCTTTAAAGAATGTACTTGCTTATTATTTGCAAACAAAACACAAGCTCTATCAAGATGATGATGCATATTTTCTAGACACCAATGTTATGCCCAGTCCAAAGAGTCATGCTAGAGCCCTTCCTGTACTATCGAGTTTTTCAGCGTCACACACAAGATCACAGTATGATCCGTGATTAATGTATAGACCAAAACTTAAAGGAAAAGATGATATTCAAGTTTACAAAGAACGCTTTGTAAACGTATTAAGAGAGTCAAGGGGCGCTTATGACTTTTTAGAACGTTTTGGAGATAGGAGCCTAGACCAGGTTCCAAAGCATTTTGATACAACAAGAGCACTACTGGGTATTGCATTTGTTGGTAATGCAGAAGGAGCCCAAAAATTAGATTGCGAGCGGATCGGACCTGAACTACGATAAGTTGAAGGGGTTCCACTTCAAAAGAGATATATGAGCTCTCATAAACCAAGTGATTATGTAGACACAACGCCTCTTATTGCTCGTATAGTGCTTGCTAATGGTAGTTCACCGGATGAACTTAGTTTTTATTTACAGCATTCCATGTATGATGTTAAAGCGTTGTTTAAAAATCTTGATGGGGAGCAGATAAATATATTCTTAGCAATTAATAAGCAGAAAAGCGATAAAAGTGCAGAGTTAGAGATTTTACTTCATCAGCTTGATGATATTTCAGTACTGTTTTTTAATGATAATGACATCGATAAAAGTTATGCTGCACCTATATTAAATATTTGTATGCGTCATTTTGATAGAGAAACATCAGCAGAAAATGAGCTCCCCATCCTTCTAAGATATTGTTTTGACAAATTTCCTTTACTTGAGACTAAGAGCTATCAATTAATTAGTAAAAAATGTGATTGTATGGTTAACTCTCTTGAAACATTACTTGAGTTTTTTCAAGGTGCTGATGAGGAGATTCTACAAGACGCCTTTTTTGCATTATTACTAACATTTAAAGAAACAATTCCCAAAGGGACCGAAATGAGCCGTTATATTCCACAGCCAGTTTGTGAACTTGAGTTAATGCTAGAGCAAAGTGAAGTTGATTTATCTGGAGCAGGTTTTTTCTCTCTCACCCAAGATGCAGCTTCTTCAGCTG
This sequence comes from Gammaproteobacteria bacterium, assembly GCA_030428185.1. Taxonomy (GTDB): domain Bacteria; phylum Pseudomonadota; class Gammaproteobacteria; order Legionellales; family Legionellaceae; genus JAUICE01. The sequence goes on along the minus strand of JAUICE010000013.1, from coordinate 22,737 downwards.
AGGATAAACCTCATCAGGAGAATGGTACATTAAAAAAATGATGTTGATATGCAGTAAGTACGTTCAAATAGTTGGCTATCTTTATACTGTTTAGATATTTTTTTTAAAGTAAACGGTTAGTGAGCTTTATATGAAATTAAGTCTAATAAAAATAGCTATTTTTAATTACTTCTAAGGATTTTAGTAGTAAGCGCGTTAAAAAATAGCTATTTATTATCATTAAGTGCCAAGAGGGCTACACCTAGGCTCATCTTGAACCTGCTCTATTTTTTTGACGGATTCTATGAATACAGTTTTGATGGATGTTTTTAATTCACTTTTTGTGACTTCTGGCCCCTTGTGTTGAAAACAAAGCTTAGCAGCTGTAAAAATTTTGTTGTAGGACTCAATGAGCCAATTTTTTATATTATCACTTTTTTCAGGCATATTGTTTAAATGAGTGATAGCTAATTTATCCAACATATTAAAAGCATTAGCTATACTAGTCCACTTAGATCCAGGGTTCGGATCCAACCTCGTTATTTTATAAGCTATGGAAGCTCGTGGCTCCAAAAACGGTAAAGGCACCATCCCGTCAACTTTTTGATTTTTTCTATGAAAAAAATGGATAGCTTCATTTGAGTACATATTTTCTCCGAGCTTCAAAGGCGAGCTAAAAATTTAACACGAAGAGTAAAATATGTCCACAAATAATTAACCATCTAACTAGACACAAGAAATAGTTATACATTTGGCAGGTGTGCTCTTTTTTGTTTTAATTTTCCTTAACCTCTATTATTAAGGTTTGCTGTATTGATAGGCTTATCATCTTCATGTGGCTTTTCCGTGCTTTCATTAAAAAAGGTTGAGCGGCCAGACGAAAGGTGAGTTGTTTTGACTACACTGGGTAGTGAGGTTAACTCCTGACGAGCTTGATAATAAGAGCTCAGAGCATCCAGTGGTAATTTGATAAATGTGACAACCGGTCGTCTTGTTATTGGTGATATAGGGGTATCTTCTTCCATTAGGGTTTCTATCATCGCTTCTTCGTATGGCTGCTGCTCTAACTCTTGTTTTCCTATTTCGTTCATAACGAGAAGGAAGACTGGATTTAATATAAGCTCCCCGCTAATAGGGCAGGCTATATTTACTTTGCAGGGCTTATTAATGTCCTTTATTTTTTTATTTAGTTTTTCTTTTGGTTCTTCAATGACAACATTGACGCCGGGTATATTGAGTTCTTCTAGAATGTCATAAAATATTGTTTGCCATACTATAGAGTTTGCTTCTAACTTTTTAATGAGTGGTGATAGAATCATTTTTTGTCCATCCCCACTGAATAAATTGATAATGTACTTCAGCGCGTCTGTGTTCTCATCTTGTAATAAGTCGAGTAGAGTTTCAGGATTTGCTTCTAAGTGTACGGCAATTTGTTCGGTTAGCTCATCGTAATCATCGTCAGACATTATTTCTTCTAGTTTTTTGATAATTATAAGAAATAGATCATAATTTTTTTGACTTAATGCCAATGTCCATGACGTGTATGACTGATTTGGTTCTTTATCTTCAACAATATATTGATTGAGCTCACTTTCAGGTAATGCTTTCAGAAGACGCTCAACAATCAAACTGTGGTTATTGAGAACCGCGTAAGTGAGCGCATCTTTAAGCGTTTCAGTTTTGTTGATGATTTGTTCTTGTTCTAGAAGGAAAGAAACGTGTTGTGCTAAGCCTCTTATACAGCAAATTTCGAGTACCGTTAGGTCATCGTCGTAGGTCTCGAGCTCTTCATCGCCTCCACCTAAAAGACTGCCAGAAATACGAACGCCATGCTCTTCATGTAATGTTATATCATCAATATGTTCAGGGTTGTTTTTCTTTATAAATTTTAAAAGGTTATCGTGTTTTTGTTTGTTGCGCTGGTCGCTACTGGCTATAAATTCACACGTAATCATGACATTGCCTTATATATTTCATATGTGTTCTATTATAGAGCATATATAGGGGTTTAAGTTTATTTTTATTACATTTTTAATTAGCGACAAGTTCGAGCAAGCACCCAAATATCGAGGCGCTGAATCCCTTGACGTTTTAAGCACTTACAAAGACTACTCATGGTCTCACCTGATGTCATTACATCGTCGAAGACAGCGATGTGCGCAGGTAATGATGGTTGCGCCTCAAATACGTTTCTCACATTCTTTGCTCGCATGTTTAATGGCAATGATGACTGTGGGCGACCTAGCTTGGTTCGTTTAGCCATACGATAGTTCATGGTGGATGGTATTGATTTTTCGATGATTTTCGCAATTTCTAGAGTAGGATTAAAACCACGTTGACGAATTTTTTTTGGATGTGCTGGCATAGGGATGAAGAGGTTTGGCCAAGAGGTATATTGATAGTGATTTTTAATAATAGGCACAAGAATTTCAGCAAAGCAGCGAGAAAGTGAGAGGTTAAGATTGTATTTATAATCAAAGAGTAAAGATTTTATTAGTCCATCATATTCATACATTCCGATGAATCTATCATAGGGTTTAGGTTTGATAATACAAGGGCCGCAGCTTATTCCGTGACCTATAGATTCGCCACAGCTCTTACAGTAATTTTTAAGAATTTTTAATGAATGATGGCAACTTTGACACAATGACTTATTTGTCATAAGTGGGCGGTTGCAGGAAAAACATCGTGCGGGTAACAGCAGTGACTGTGCTATACTCCATACCGTTTTAAACATACACTTCCTTGTTGGATTGGACTTACGCTTAAAAATATACACATAGAGATAGTGAAAAGTAAACAGAGGTTATTAGGCTTGAAGCAAGAATTAATTGATAGTTTTTCTAAAGCGGCACAGTATTATCAAAAACATGCGATTGTCCAAAAAGAAATTGGGATGCGATTACTTACGCGCCTTGATTATTTTAAGTTAAGCCCAGAAAAAATTCTTGATTTAGGTGCTGGACCAGGTGGATTTACTTTGGCCTTAAAAAAACGCTATCCTAAAGCTCAAGTAATAGCGACCGACTTGTCTTTTGATATGTTATCACTTTTAAAGAAAACATTTTTTTCTTATAAGGACAAGCTGGTTTCTGACATGGATAAGCTAGCGTTCAAAGACAGTCAATTTGATTTGGTTTTTGCAAATCAGCTATTACACTGGAGTCATGACTTGTCAGTAACAATGAAAGAAATTAAAAGAATTTTAAAGCCTGGCGGATTGTTACTATTCTCAACTCTTGGTCCTGACACCTTCAAAGAGGTAAAAAATGCTTGGATGCATGTGGATAATTATGCGCATGTGAATACGTTTTTAGATATGCATGATTTTGGTGATATCTTAATGCGTTGTCGATTTGTTGATGTTGTTGTAGATATGGAATATCTAACGGCACGTTATCAAAGTGTGTTATCTATAGCAAAGGATTTAAAAGCTCAGGGCGTGAAGAATATTCATAATGAACGAAGAAGAGGATTGACGACAAAAAATCAATGGCAGAAATTTACTCATCAATATGAGTTGCAAAGAACTGAAAGTGGTCATTTACCTTTAACTTATGAAGTTGTTTATGGGCAAGCGTTTTGCGATGTGAAAACACATGACAGTGTTGGTGAAGTTCGGGTTTCAGCAGAAAATATTCCCATACTTAATAACCGAGCTTAATGCCTATTCATTAGATAAGAAGTGATTTCGATAAGTGGCGTGTTTTTATCAGTGCTAATGGTAAGCAGCTGATCTTTTGCTTTTCTAAACGTGTCATGAATAAGTTCCTTGAGTACATTTTTTTCATAAAAGTCAACAAAGGTCTTTTTTCCATTTTTTTTATCTGATTGATGTACTTTTCCTAGTGAGTTAGTTTTACCGTAGTGATCTAAGTAATCATCTTGCATTTGAAAAGCAATGCCAAGTTCGTTGGCGAAGCTCTGTAGTAAACGATAGCGATCTGATGATTGAGGCTCTTGATTGAAGATGAGTGGTAACTCAACGCATGCTTTGAGCATACATGCGGTTTTTAAAAAATGAATTTGGTTAAGTTGATCTAGATTTAAACTTGGGCTAATAAGAAGCTCAAGGTCTAGCTGTTGGCCGGAAATCATTCCTTTAGCGCCAGATAGATGTAACAGTGAAGATGCTAGAGGCGCTTTTAGATGGCTTGGTATTGCCACTGAGTCTAGTAGTATAGATAGAGATAAAGATTGTAGTGCATCACCGACTAAAATGGCTGTTGCTTCGTTATATGCAATATGGCAACTGGGCTTTCCACGACGCATGTCATCATCATCCATAGCAGGTAAATCATCATGCACTAGGGAATAGGTATGCATTAGCTCAATGGCAATAGCAATATCATCTAGCGCATCTCTATCTAGATGTAGTAATAATCCTGTACCGTAGACGATAATGGGGCGCAGGCGTTTTCCTGAGTTAAGACAAACATACATTATTGCATCATGTAACGTTTTTGATGGAATACTGTATTGTTGAATATAAGTGTAAAATTTCTGATTAAAGTGCTTTTGCAACGACGAAAAAAAGTTATCTTCTTGATACATGAGTATTATTCGTCATCAAGCTCTAAAGCGACTAACTCATTAGCATCTGTTAGCTTTTTTATTTTCTGCTCAGCTTTGTTAAGTGTGCTAGTGCATTTTTTTACAAGAGCGACACCTTTTTCAAACTCACTTAGTGACTGTTCAAGAGATAACTCACCTGTTTCTAAGCGCTCTACTAAAGACTCTAACTCTTTAAGTGATGTTTCAAATTGTTTCATTGCTTATGTGGATGCGTGATTAAAGCATGATTATACCCAAGATACCTAGAAAAGCTAAGTTTTGAGCAAAGATTACTATTTAATCGTTGGTACTTTTATCATTAAGAATAAAATATAGTATTTCCAGGCAACAGGGGTATATTCCAAAGTAAACGTTAAAATTTGGAATTTGCACTCGAGTATAGAATTTTGTATATCAGATTCGAAGGAAAAGAGTTCATTTCTGTTTGCGCAGTTTGCTAATAGCGTTAGAATGTCATGATTATCGATTACACAAATTATCGTTTTAACAGGTCGGCCATGCCAGTAGGAATAGTAGAAAAAAAGATATTAGATGCGCTAACACAAGTGATGCAAGTTAGGTATGCCAAGTTTGGAGGCCTATATTCAGACGGTGAATGTGCAGATAAAATAATGACTAAATTTGAGGACTCATCACAACAAAACTTAGCTAATTCTGAAGAACTTTTGCAGGACATTACATCTTTTATAAGCACTAGATGGAAGAAGATTTGTAATACTGATGATGATTACACTAATAATCAAGGTGGAGTAAATGGTGTATTAATCAAACTGGCTTTTGACTTATATGAAGATGGAGTGATAGAAAGTCCATATATTTTTTTGATGCCGACACTTGTAACTGATTTCAACCCAGTGTCGCAGGCGTTTTATCATGAAGGTGATCTCAAGGACTTTGTGCTTAATGATTCTGGAACTGCCTTAATAGATATCAATAGTATTATTGACGGTACCAAGGCTAGCGGTGTTTGCACATTTTATATGGTAGACAAAGAAGTCTACAAGTTAACAGACAGAGAGAAAGAGCGCGTTCATAAAAAAATGAGTAAAAAATCGTTACAACTAGCAGCGAGTCCACTGAACTTCCAGCACTTATCAGAGCGTTCAGTGCTGGCAATCAAATGGTTAGTGGAAGAGATTGTTACCGCTAAGGGTTTAGCGGAAGAGTTGAATGAAGACTCAAAAGAATTTAAGCATATTCTTTGGGTTTATAAAATTTTTAATAATTTTATTCAACTTTTATCAGATGAGGAAAAAAATGCTTTACTCAAGCATCCTGTTTATACACGAACCATAGCAGTGCCAGTGACTTTTGAAGAACATTTAGAGGGGATCTTTGGAACGGGTAACGATAAGTATAAAGAGGAAAGAGATGACTGTATCACAACACAGATGGAGCCTTTAGCAAAAATTGTAAAGCAGTATTTGCCCGATACAATATTCACCAACAGAAATGTTAAGCCATGGGTGGTAGAAATACCAAATAGGGATAATCCAAAACTATGTTGTGTAACACGTAGAGTTTTTGATGAGCAAGCATTAAAAAATCGCTGTCGCTATTTGATGGTTGAGTTGTTTACACATAAGTTTAGCGTTCTTGGTGGTGTTGATATTTCTTATGATAATCTTGGTAAAATAAAAGTGCCGCAATCAGCCTCTGAAATTTTTAATGAAATCAAGCGTGCACTAGAGGGCAATGCGACTTATTCACAAGTTTATCAAAAAATACGCTATCAATTAGTAGAGGATGCAATTAATAGAGTGTCGCCAACGAGAGCTGATGATACTAAGCTTTGGCTGCAGTCTCTAGTCGATGAGTCATTATGGTTAAATACGACTGCTGATATAGATTATCGCGACTTGGCGATAGGGATGTTGGCTTTCTTAAGCAATGAACATAGCTTAGCTGAAAGAGCGCATGCATATATAGATAAAATTTTTATTATCTTATCTTCTTCATCAGAAATTAAAGATATTGAACTACAGATAGTTTTTCAAAAACTGTTAATGAGGCTAAATGCCGCTGAGAAGAATGATGTTTATGATAGCATTCATGAGGTTTCTAGACATCCTTTAGGCAATGAATTTCCTAAGCATTATCGCGATGCCTTGATTCATCGTGTTATGTATTTTTTATCAGTAACAAAACCACCATTTTCTTTCCTAGATAAGAAGAAGATTCATTTGGTTAATGAGGATTTATTTAAGCAATTAAGAGATAGGTATTGGCGATCGAGAATTACAGTTGATGATGATGCAAATGCACGTGATGTTGTAGATGTTTATGTTGACTCACTTCCTAAGAGTATAAAGTCGAAAATAGCATATGAAGCCTATCAACAGCTAAAGCACTTTAAAGAATGTTTGGGAGAAAGTTCATTAGGATCTTTAGTCATGGAAAGTTCGCCTGTTAAGAGCTTGTGTATTTCTTCATAATTTGAAGATAATTTTCGAGACGAAATGGAGCTATTTTCTTTTGTTTTACAGCGTTGATGAGCGCGCAGTTTTTTTCGTTAATATGTTGACAGTTTTTAAACTGACATTGACCAAGAAAAGGTTGAAACTCAATAAAGCCATTTAAAATATCATGTTTATCCATCTTCCATAAGGAAAACTCGCGAATTCCCGGTGAGTCTATAACTTGACCGTTATGAGCTAACTCATAAAGTGTGCTACTGCTGGTTGTATGTTTACCAAGCATTGATTGCTCAGAAATTTCTTGGCTTTTGACAGAAATCTCAGGAATCAGTGTTGAGATTAAGCTGGACTTTCCTACCCCAGATTGGCCTACAAAGACACTACAGTTTTCTTCAATTCTATGTTTTAAAGGAAGTATCCCCTTAGAGGTTATTGTGCTGCTTTGTAATAAGTCATAACCAATATCCTGATACAATAAATACTCTTTGGGTATGGGCGCTAAATCATTTTTATTAAATAAGAGTAACGGTTTAATATTAAGTGTTTGTGCAGCCACTAAATAAGTGTCCAGTAATAGCGTTGATGGCTCTGGTTTTGGCGCGAATACGATGATCATTTGCGAAATGTTAGCAGCAACAGGTTTTAATATACCTTGCTTATCGTAACGGCCTAAAACAGAGTATCTTTGGGCTCTAGAGGTGATGACAACTTCATTATTATCATCTTGATAAAAGAAAATGTTATCACCTGCAACAATAGGACCTAAGTTCTGTCGAATCGCTGCGCGCATGTAATGGTTTTGTTGATCTTTAATAATCGCTTGATTAGAAAAACGGGTGATAATTAAACCTTTTTGATGGAATTTTTCCTCATCCTCACCTTTGTTTTGAGTTAAGTCTTGATTTTTTTTAATTCGTCGTAGCTGTTGCTTTGTTAGGTTTTTTTTACTCACGATAGATAACTATTCATTTTTAAGAGTAATTTTACTAAAGAAGTAGGCACAATAGGAAGTAAAATACTCATATCCTAGCTACTTATCATAGCTTAAAGGTCGAAATTTAAACGATTTACCGGCATAATAGCCAGAATCATGGAGAAAATCGTTTAGTTTTATTTATTAATATGAAAGTTTATTTAGTAGGTGGGGCTGTTAGGGATAGCCTTTTGGGGCGTGAAGTAACAGAGTGTGACTATGTTGTCGTTGGTTCAAACGAAGAGGAAATGAAGCGTCTTGGCTATAAATGTGTTGGGCAAGACTTTCCTGTATTTTTACACCCTGAAACAAAAGAAGAGTACGCGCTCGCTAGAAAGGAGCGTAAAGTTTCTTCTGGTTATCATGGCTTTACATTTGATAGTAACCAAAGCGTTACTTTAGAGGAAGACTTATTCAGGCGTGATTTGACGATTAATGCAATCGCCAAGGATGAACATGGGAAACTTATCGACCCATATAATGGTATCTCTGATATTAAGGAAAAAGTATTACGACATATTTCGGATGCGTTTTCTGAGGATCCTGTCAGAGTATTGCGTGTGGCGCGATTTTACGCACGCTTTTATCTGCTAGGGTTTAGGGTAGCTCAAGAAACAAAATCTCTAATGTATCAAATGGTTAAATCTGGTGAGGTTTCAAGTTTGGTTTCTGAGCGAGTGTGGTTGGAAACCCTAAAGGCATTAAAAGAGCCAGCGCCTGAAAAATATTTTGAACTATTAAGAGAAACGGGAGCCTTAGGTGTTATTTTTCCAGAAATTGAAGCGCTTTATGGGGTGCCTCAGACCCAAAAGTGGCATGGAGAAATTGATACCGGTATTCATACGATGATGGTGTTAAAAGAAGCGTCAAGAATAAGTGATAATCCAATAGTACGCTTTGCAGCATTAACTCATGACTTTGGCAAAGCCAAAACGCCAGTAATCAACTGGCCATCACACTTTGGACATGAGATAAAAGGGGAAACACCGATTAAAACACTGTGCAAGCGCTTAGCTGTGCCAAATGCATATAAAGAATTAGCGTTGTTGGTTGCAAAGTTTCATACACATATTCATAAGATAAGGGAGCTCTCTGTAAAAAGGTTGGTTAAGTTGTTTGATGAGTTAGATGTGTATCGAAAACCTCAACGTTTTCGGCAATTGCTTAGCGCATGTCATGCAGATGCAAATGGTCGTATCATGAAGGAAAAGATAGCATACACACAAATTGATTATGCTTTAGAGGCCTACAAACAGATAAGTTCAGTCTCCTTTGCCTCATTGAGTGATAGTGAACAATTAACTGGGCCAGAAATTAAAGCGGCATTAATGAAAAAGAGAGTGTCAGTATTAGAGCAATGGTTGGAAGATGAGCATGAATAAGAAAAAAAACTTGATTTGGATAGATTTAGAAATGACGGGACTTATCCCTGAAACAGATAAAATTATTGAGATAGCGACAATAGTCACGGATCCTTATTTAAACATACTTGCTGAAGGTCCTGTCTTTGCAATTTCTCAAGCTCAGAGCACTTTAGGTGCTATGGATCAATGGAATACTAGACAGCATAATCACTCAGGATTAGTTAAGCGGGTACTTGAAAGTAACGTTGATGAGAAGCATGCGGAGAAAGAGACGATTGCTTTTCTATCAGATTATGTTGAAAAGGGGTTTTCACCTATGTGTGGTAATACTATTTGCCAAGATAGGCGATTTTTAGCTCGATATATGCCTGAACTCGAAGCGTTTTTTCACTACAGACATATTGATGTGAGTACAGTTAAGGAGTTAGCTAAAAGATGGCAGCCTGAGGCTTATAAAAACTTTGAGCAAAAGGAGTCTAAGCATCTGGCTTTAGACGATATTAAAGACTCGATTAATGAGCTTGACTACTATAGAAAATCTTTTTTGAAGGTTGAGAATAATGACTTATTTGCGTGAACAATTAACCCTACCAGCAGGGCATGAAAAACTCCTATTACACTCTTGTTGTGCACCTTGCTCTGGTGATGTGATGGAGGCTTTGATTAGCTCAGACATTCAGTTCGAAATTTATTTTTATAACCCTAACATTCATCCAGTTCAGGAATATGAAATTAGGAAGAATGAAAATAAACGCTTTGCAGATAAACATCATATACCTTTTATAGATGCTGATTATGATAAAGATAATTGGTTTGAAAGAGTCAAAGGATTAGAGTGGGAACCAGAACGTGGCAAACGCTGTACAGCTTGTTTTGATATGCGTTTTGAGCGAACCGCACTGCATGCTTTTGAGCATAATTTTAGTTTAATCTCTAGCTCACTAGGTATTTCTCGTTGGAAAAATATGGAGCAGATTAATGGCTGTGGTGAGCGAGCAGCGAGCCGCTATGAAGGCATGGAGTATTGGACGTATAATTGGCGAAAAAATGGTGGTGCAGAGCGCATGTATAAAATTGCTAAAGCTGAAGGCTTTTATAAGCAAGAGTATTGTGGTTGTGTTTATTCTTTGCGTGATACAAATCGATGGCGAAAAGAAAATGATCGAGAGCGCATTAAGATTGGTATCAATTATTATGAGGAGCAACAGTGAGCATTTGGTATAAGTCTATAGACATTGATATGTTAAATTATCGTGGTAAAGATACCATGTGTGATTTTTTAGGGATTGAGTTTATTGAAGTTGGACAGGATTTTTTGAAAGCTAAAATGCCTTTTTCTGAAAGAACAAGACAACCAATAGGTATTATGCATGGTGGAGCGAATGTGGTTTTAGCAGAAACAGTTGCTTCAACGGCTGCAAATGCTGTTATCAATATAGATACACACTATTGTGTGGGTTTAGAAATTAATGCCAATCATATTCGCTCTGTTCGAGATGGTTTAGTTACTGCCACCGCTAAGCCACAACATCTAGGGCGTAGCACACAAGTTTGGTTGATTGAGCTAATGGATAAAGACGGGCGGTTGACCTGTAGCTCTAGAATGACTGCTTCTGTCATTGCGCGATAAAGTGAGTACGTTTGAAGTTAAACTTCTAACGCACTAGACTGCCTATACTCCTTTAACTCTTTTTTTACCTGTCAGCTATAGTGTCCTTTGGTTCGTTAAATACAGCATTTAAGGCTTGATTATAGTATTTGTCAGCCTTTTCGTTTTCATTAAGTGCTTCGTGAAGCCGACCAAGCTCATAAATAGCTTTGGGGTCGTTGGAAATCTGTAGATTTTTTTCTAAGTAAGAGCGCGTTTTCCCCCATAGCTTTAATTGATAACTCAGTCTAGCAAGCGCTAATAATAAATGTGGGCAGTTTGGGTGAGGTAATAAAAAGCCCTCAAGAAACGAGAGTTTACTACTGATTTTTTTACATTCAATATTTGCATAAAGTTTAACAAGTCTACCGTCATAGTGTTTTTTAAGAGCGGCTTTAAGTGTGCTATCGCATAGCTCAACCCTATCTTGTATTAATAACCCTTGACAATATTGGTAGACAATATCTGATTGATAACGAATAGTACGTGGTAGGTGTTTATAGTATTCATCAAGTTTGACTAACTCTCTTTCTTTGACGAGCATCTCAAATAGTTTGCTGTATATTTTGATTTCTAACCGCTCATACTGACTTAGAGAGTAAATATTTGTATTTTTGAGTTTGGATAACATAGGCTGCGCTTTTTCCCACTGCTCTAAGTGCTCATATAGTTCTATAAACATTTTATTTAAATACGAATGATTCGGCGCAAGTTCCTTAATGTAATTGAGCGTAGCTTCAGCTTGCTCATACTGAGAGCTTGCAATTTGTAGCTGAGCTTGCGTGAGTAAAATGGCAACTTTAGCATCTGGAATAGTGGTTAGAGCTTGACTTAAGTACTTATCTCTTGCGCTAATATCTCCTTGTGCTTCAGCTGCACGTGCTGAAATCATGAAATTAACTAGAGGGTGTTTATTTTTATGTAATCCCTTCGTTAATAATGACTTTGCATCCGTCCAACGTCCTTCACTAAAAGCAATAAGACCTTGCTCTGTAATTTTGATGGCTTTTGCTTCACTTCTTTTAGCAAAAAAACGTGATAAAACGCCTCTTATCTTCAGGAATTTAGCTATGGTTCTCAGTAAGGTATATAAGAATGTAAATAGTAAAACTATAGCAATAATAGCAACCCAGAGAGGAGTTTCTATTGTATAGTTGCCAAGTGAAATAAAAACATAGCCAGGATCTTTATTGATCTGTAAGGCAATGAACACACCAACAATCAGTACTAGATAGAACCAAATCAAGCGCTTCATAAGTTAGCTCCTTTCCCTAGGTTTTGACTAATGAGTCCATCAATCAACTTGATGATGGGGTTAAGCTCGGGAAGTTTGCGCTTTAACTTGGTTGTTGTTAATAGTGTATTTAATGTTTTGATGGTAACTTCTACCTGATGGTTTTCGGCTTTGAAATGATCTGATATCGTCAGTAAAGCATGCTTGATGCTATAGTTAAAAAGCGCTTGATTATGGCGGATTAACGCCCATTTTGCTTCCTGTAGTGAGAGAGAAATACTCCTTATTAATAATTTTTTTTCTTGAGATGGGATTAGTCTATGCGAGCTATCTTCTCTATAGCGAATAACCACTAGTTTGGATAGTTTATTAAGACTAGTGTTGAGAGCACTTTTCCAGTTTCGTCCTTCTTGATCAGTAGTTTTTTCAGGAGAATGTTTATCTTGATGTGTTGACGTAGTGTTACCTTTTAAAGGTAACGTGTAAAGTACTGTTTCTACGGAGTCAATTTTACTTAAAATGCCAATTGTATCAATAGGATTTAGCGCTTCTAAGGAAGAAATGGCTTTTAATAAGAGGTTACGAACATCCTGACTATCGATTGTTGATTGTTGTCGTAACAGATTATCTGCAGCAGATAACATCGCGATGGTCGGTTTAATCGACTCATCCCATTTTAAGGCTAGGTGAGCGCGTTCCACTAAGTGCTTAGCCTTGATGAGAGGCCAGGCATTGTTTTCTAGTAAACGTTGTCTTTTAATTTTTTGGACTTCAGTTAATAATTGTTTTTTAGTTTTTAGATTAGCTTGTTGTTTTTCTAAGAGGTTATCGGTACTGAGCTTGATTTCTCTAATCACATCTTGATTATCGACAACTTTTTTTAGTTGGTGTTTGCTTAAAGAAAGATGCTTTTGGTAAGTAACAATACTGATAGCCAGTGCTAGAACGGAAAGTATGAAGGTAAAATAGCTGATAAAAGGTTTTGTTTCTTTTTTTGTTGTTTCTTCTTTCTCAGTCATTGATGAGATCCTATTTTTTCTTTGATATTGAGTAAGTCATAAGTAAACGTATTTGGATGACTCAATATGACTTGCTTTTCGTTGTATTCACGTAAAGTACTTTCAACACGTTTACTTATCGCAAGCCAAATGCTTGAGCTTATTAGTTGTTGTCCATAATCACCAAACAGCGTAAAAAAATTATGAACACTTTCAACACTCGTTGCTAGTATGATTAATTTATGCTGATTTTTCCAGAGTGTTTGACAAGAGATGGGAAGTTTATTAGGACACAGGCGTTTATAGGTGTTCAATATAAACACATCAGCTCCTTGTGAGCGAAGAGTGGATTCTAGGTGATCTCTTCCACCTTCACCTTTAAAAATGACAATTGATTGATTATTTAAATAGCGTAAGTAAGAAGAATGAGCTAGTGACTCGCTACTTGCTTCTTTGGCAATCTCATGAACATCTATTCCTCGTTGTTTTAAAATTTCAGCAGTTTTAGGACCAATAGCGATAATGTTTACTCTTTGATGTTGTAACCAGTCGAATATTGCTATAGGCATAAAATCGACCGCATAGCGGCTGGTGAAAATAGCGGTTGTGAATTTTTTAGCACTAAAAGAGGGGAGTGTATTTACCGGAAAAATATCTATCGTTGGACACTCAATAACATGGCCTCCAGCACTATTAATGTCTTTAGAGAGGATTTCAGCTTGCTTTTTGGGGCGAGTATTCAATATAGTTAACCCGCTGAGCTTTGTTGAGTTTGTCATTGTTTAAGATTATTTAGCAATTTTTTGGCGTCTCTTTGGATAAGACTATGCAGTAGTGTGTGTGCAAGGCTTTGATAATGTGTTTTGTCTCCCTCAATATGCTCTTTAATTATTTTTTTTCCATCAGGTGATGCGACTAAAGCATCAAGTATCATTTCCTGACCATTTATTTTTGCATGTGCTGCAAGAGGTGTATGACAATTACCACCGAGGCCTGCGGTAATCATGCGTTCAGCAGAAACTGCGATTGCCGTATCTGAATCATTTAGTTGGCTCAGTATACGAATAAGTTCTTGATTACTGCTTAAACACTCAATACCTAAGGCGCCTTGACCTGTAGCAGGTAATAGGGACGTAAGTGAAAATGATTCGTTAATCACAGATTCAAGCTTTAGGCGTTTGATGCCAGCATACGCAAGTATGATGCCATCAAAGTCAGTTGCTTTTTTAAGTCGGGTATTAATATTGCCTCTAAGAGGTTTGATATTTAAATGAGGATTTAAGGCTAAGAGTTGGCTTTTACGTCTAATACTTGATGTCCCGATGAGGGCATTTTGCGGTAGAGATGAAAACGTCTTATATTTATTGGAAATAAAAACATCGCGAGGATCTTCACGTTCCAAAATAGCAGCTATCGTTAGGCCCTCTGGGTGAGTACTCGGCACATCTTTCATAGAGTGTACCGCAAGTTGAGCTTTCCCCGATAAAATTGCTGTTTCAAGCTCTTTAGTAAAGAGGCCTTTCCCACCAATTTTGTCCAAGGTTGTTTCTAAAAACTTGTCACCTTTGGTTTTCATTGGTAGTAAAGAGATTGTTGTATTGGGTAGTAAAGCGTTTAAGTGAGCTTTTACGTATTCAGTTTGCGCTAAAGCTAGAGGGCTTTCGCGTGTTGCTATAACCAGTTTATCCATCTTTAAAGTGACCGTAGTTTTGTCGTTTCGATTAAGTATTCAAAAGTCAAATTCACATATGTTATACCCAATGGAAACCGAACTGTGCCTAACGCAATAAAATCTATAAATTAATCAAATAATTATCTGCTTCGTTGAGTAAAGAGAAATTTTTGTCATTTAGTTTTTTCTATTGAGTAATAGATAATTCTATTGCGATAGAGAAAAAATAAATGACGGACATTTATCCACGCTCAAAACGTGCAGTTTGATTTCCATTGGGTATATATTATCATGTCAGCTGATAACTCTCTAATGCTTAATTCTTACAAAGTAGAAACTATGTGGCGAGTCTGTCTTATATTACTATTGTTTACATTGAATGTTTTTTCTAAGCCTCATGAAAGCCTATTAGACAGGATAGCGCCAATAGGGGCTGTCAATGTTAAGGTTAATGAGCAAGATGATAAGCCTATGACGACACTACCCCAAGGGCGTCAAAATAGTCACATGACTGGCCAGAGAGTGTATCAAAAATATTGTGTTATCTGTCATGCAGAAGGTGTGGCTGGTGCACCAAAATTTAGAAATCAAAGGGATTGGCAGTTACGCCAAAAAAAAGGTCTGGATGTGCTGGTACAGCATGTGTTAAAAGGATTTAATGCAATGCCTAAAAAGGGCACTTGTCTTAGATGTGGGAATGAAGATATTAAGGCTGCTGTGATGTATATGTTACCTAAGAAATGATAGGGGTAAAAAAGAATGAAACAGATCCTCTTAATGTTATCACTTACGTTGCTGACTCTTTCATATATCATTGAGTATGTATTCAATATCCCTCCTTGCCCATTGTGTTTAATGCAGCGCTACAGCCTCATGTTTATGTCAGTGTCAGCGCTTATGATAAACTATCAATATGTTCTATCACGCTTAAAACACTTAAGTTTTGGCATATTTAACACGCTAGGTATTTACTTTGCTATGCGTCAACTATACTTACAAATGTTCCCTGATAAACATCTTGCCTGTGCACCGAGTGTGGAAATTTTATTTCAATATTTTCCTTATAAAGATATCTTATACACTTTATTTTTAGGGAGCGGAGATTGCTCTGAGGTAGGTATTAAATTTCTTGGGCTTTCTATAGCACTGTGGAGTCTTTTGGGTTTTATGATAACTTTTTCTTTGTGGATATTAATTTTGAAAAAGTACCCAGGTGTAAAGAATAAAAGTCATAATAAATACTAATCCACAAATTCTTAAATATAATCGAGGCAAATAGCTTAGAGCGAATAGTGGTAGTGTGGTAAGTAACATTATTGGTATGTCACGGTTAACCAGTTTTGCGTCTATGTGATGCGGGTCAAATAATCCAATAAAGGGAAGTACAGCTATTAGGTTAAAAATATTAGAGCCAATGATATTGCCAATAGCCATTTGATGGTGACCTTTATAGAAACTAGAGAGTGATACGATTAATTCAGGAAGACTGGTACCCACCGCAACAATCGTTAAGCCAATCGTAATTTCGCTAACGCCTACCATTCTGGCAATGATGCTGGCTTGCTTGATGATGAGAATAGCGCTTAACGGCAATAAAATAGCGCCGAAAATCAATCTTAAGAGTGGATATGATTTTATATGCTCTGTCGGATAGGTTAGTGTTTGTAGTTTCTTCTCACCAAAACGCTGATAGCGAACATATAGATACACCATGAAGACTGCTAATAGTAAGAATAAGATAATACCATCGGTGTTTGAAAAGTAGTGATCATGCAGTAAGTATAAGGTGATTATGGATGCAAATAGCAGGTATCCTAGCTTGATAAGGCCAATTTTCGGCCATTTTACAGGGAAGAACAACAAGCTTAAGCCTAAGACAATACAAATATTGGCAAGGTTAGAGCCGATGGCATTACCAAGAGCAATTGCACTTTTTTGTTTGAGTGCAGAGGTGATGGTAATTGCAATTTCTGGTGCCGAGGTTCCAAACGCGACCAATGTTAAGCCAACAATTAGTGGTGAGAAGTGGTGGCGGTAGGCAATGGTTGCAGAGCCATCAACGAATTGATCGGCGGCTATAGTGATAAGTGCCAGTCCAATGATTAATATTAATAAAGAAAGAAGCATTGAGTTACTTAAAAAAATGAGCTTATCGTTAAAGAATAGACTAATCCCTAATGAACATAAAAAGATAGAGCCATAAAGAGCACGAACTATTATTTTTTGCTAAAATAGCCCAAAAAGTAAGCGCTAAAACGATATTATGTGGCAAGTCAGCACCTTAAAAAAACACACTAAACTACCCGCTCGTATTTTAAGCATTAATACGGCGCATGGAACCTTTGAAACACCTTGCTTTATGCCAGTGGCTACTCGAGCTGGACTTAACTGTATGCGCACAGATATCTTGGCAGATATGGATGTTCGTATGATGCTAGGCGGTAATACCTATCATATGTTAGTGGCGCCTGGTATGGAGGTCATAGAGCGTGCAGGAGGTATGCATAAGTTTATGCACTGGCCACATGCAATGCTTACAGATAGCGGGGGATTTCAGGTTTTTTCTTTATCTAAAAATACTGAGCTCTGCGTTATAGATGATGAGGGGGCACATTTTAAGCATCCTGATACAGGTGAGATCATTCATATGACACCTGAGTGCTCATTGCAAACACAAAAAATCATTGGAGCTGATATTATAATGGCCTTTGATCAGTGCACGCCCGATGATTTTGATGAAGATAAAGTTCGGATTGCCATGACCAGAACACATCGTTGGCTCAAACAATCACTAGAGTACCATCTCAAACATCCAAACAGTATTTACGGTCACCCACAAGCTTTATTTGGTATTGTTCAAGGAGGAAAATATTGGCATTTACGTGAAGAGAGCCTGGAAGTTGTCAATAGCTTACCGTTATCTGGGATAGCTATTGGTGGTGAATCAATCGGTTTTGATATGCAAAAAACAATAGAGTTGGCGCGTTTTCTTCGTCCAATGATGCCAGAGGACAAGCCTCGTTATACGATGGGTGTTGGACTTAGTCCACAAGACTTATGTGATGTGGTTAAAGAAGGCATTGATATGTTTGACTGTGTGGCTCCGACACGAAATGCAAGACATGGAGCTCTTTATAGTGGAACATTTGTAGAAAGAGATGGCTGGCTTCGTTTTGAAAGTTCTTTTGATAACAGTAGGTTGCAAATTAAAAAACGTCAATTTGCAGATGATGAATCACCGATAATGACCGACTGTAATTGTGATACATGTAGTCGATATACAAGAGCTCATCTACATTTTCTTTTTAAGCAAAAGTCTATTTTGTTCGCAGAACTTGCAACAATCCATAATTTGTATGTGATGCATGAAACTTGTCAAAGACTAAAGCGTTTAATTGCTTGTGGAGAGTTGTGAAAATGTATTATATAAGTGAAAATAGCTTCGTTTTAATTTTAAAGGGCAGAGTACATGCGCCATCAAGACATTGATAGTTTGCAAATAGTCGTCTCCTGGCTATATGAAACGTTTCCAAAAGCATTTTTTCGTGCAAAAAAAAAGGTTAAGCCATTACAGCTTGGCATTGTTGAGGATGTCTTAGATGTGTATGAGCGGCTGGATGTACAGCCTTTTTCACGTAAGCGCTTACGCTCAGCAATTAATTTTTACACTTCAACAAAGGGTTATCTTGAAGCTCAGTTTGAAGGGGCTTATCGAATTGATGTTTATGGGCATCAAGTTGAGCCTGTAACAAAATCTCAAGCAGAATACGCTAAAGAGAAGCTTGCTGAAAAAAGTGCTAAAAAAGATGAGGTAATCACGGATAGTGATGCTAAGCTTGCAGACACTGATGGCTAGAAATCACCTGATAGGTGTCTTCGTCTAGGTTATTTCTTGCCACACTTTGTAAACACCCATGTTTATTTTTATAAAGCTCGGAGGTGTCTTGACCTTTAAAGGCGTTTTCTATAGGTGTTAGTGATAGGCAAAAATTTACTATCATAGGTATTGCAAGTAAAAGTGCTGCGCCAATGGCACTAACAGTGTTAACCAAATCATTTGTTGATGCATGATGTGCTTTTTCAATGATGCGCTTATCCCAGTTGAGATAATAATCCTTTTTGGCCTTTTTAATATTTGTATTGATTTGAGCTCTATATTCAGTTTGGGGGATGACATATCCATCATTCAAAAAAAGCTCTAAATCAGAAAGCAAGTGTTCATAGCAGAGTAAGCAGGTATTAAATAAATTGACTATGCTCTCTTGGTTATTTTGCTCTAGGGCGCCTATAAGCTGTTTAAATACAGTAATTGTGTGTTCAGCAAGTGAGATAAGTGTGTTTATGGTGACTTTATTGCGAATGTCGTAAGAAAGTTTGATATGTGTACCAGTAGATTGTTCGCAGTTTATATTTGGTTCCATAAAAAACTGATAACAGCGTGCACTTCGTTTCTTTATGTAGCGAGTTGGAGGTGAACTTTCTTTTGACATTATTTATTCCTTTTCACAAACCATCAGATAATTCACAGAAACGTTATCAGTAATTGATGCTTTTTTGGTAAACGGCTGGTAGTCCAGTCCTCTGATAGAGCGCACAGTTAAACCGGCATCGCGGGCAAATTGGCTTAACTCACTAGGCTTAATAAATCGATTATACTCATGTGTTTGTCGCGGTAGGATATTTAATAAGTATTCTGCGCCAACAATAGTGTATAGATACGCCTTGGGTGTTCGATTAATCGTTGATAAAAATAGCTTTCCACCAACTTTTAAACGTTTCTTGGCTTCTAATATGAGTTGATTTGGCTCTGGTACATGCTCTAGTAGCTCGTAGCAGGTGATGATGTCAAAATCACTCGCTTTTAAATTTTCTAGAGCAATTGCCTGGTAGTTTATCTCTAGCTTGCTTTGTTTTGCATGCTCTTTAGCAACATTAATGACATTTTCTGATAAATCAATAGCGGTGACCATTGCGCCTTCTTTAGCGAGTGCCTCGGAAAATACACCGCCACCACAGCCAATATCTAATACACATTTATTCTTTAATTGTGTGTGTTTTAAAGTGAAATCTAGCCTAGTTGGATTGATATGATGCAAGGTCTTTAGTGGTCCGTTAAGATCCCACCATTGGTTGCTAAGCTTAGAAAATTTTTCAATTTCACTTGAACTTACATTCATGTTGATTTGTATCAGTAGCAGGATATGTTGGCATTATACCCCTATCCTTCCATAATGCACGTTTTTAGACTTCAATATTTCCTGTGGATAGAGAGATTAAGCTATCGCAATACACTTTAGTTATTACTCAAACTTAATCTCTCTATCCACAGATAAATCTTTTTGCCTAAGGTTATAAAAAGTCCACTTCAAGTGCGAAGTGCAATAAAGTTAAAGTGATGGGGGCTGAAAATTGATCTCAAGGTTAATTAAGGTTAATTTTCGTAGTTTTAATTTTATACTTTAAAAGCAGCTTGCATCGACAAATTCGCCGTCTATTTTAATTTTAATGGTGACGTTTTTATTTTCTCGTAGAAGAGCGTTGAGTACTTCGCGTTGCCTTGAGCTTAAAAATACGACAGTGCTGCCACAGTACACGGGAGTGGGCTGAGATTTGTTTTGCGTAAAACTTGGATAAATATTACACTTTACTCCGCCAGATGAGGGATCGCATGGTAAGGCTTGGGGGTAAATAGTCCGTGAATTGGCATGGGCCGAGCTAATTGCTATTAAGCTTAATATACACAGAAATACCTTCATTTTATGTAACCAAAAATTGATATTAGTGTATATATCGGAATCAATTATATAAACTTTATAGAGAAGTTGTGATGTTAGATATCTCTCCATACTTACAATCACTTAGAGCACGTGATTTTCCAAATTTTTTGGCGCTAATTGATGATATTGCTAAGGATATAGCCGATGAGACTAAGGAAGTAGTGGCCTCAGACAATTTACAAGACTGCTTAATGTATCTCTTAGTCGCTTCAGATCTATGTGATAGAGATCTTGAGCACTTACAGCTACTTAATCTTCTATATGAGGAGGTTAGTTACTATCACGATGGAAAAATGGCATTCAATTTAATGAGTTTATTTGTTTCATGTACCGGAGCGCTCTCCATTAAAAGGGATAATATAAAGTTTGGTACTTATCTGGAGTATCAAGAGATCATGAGTCATAGTCATCTACAGGCTAAACAAGTCGGTGATGCAATTGAAAAACATACCGAGTTCTATAGTTCGCGCTATAGAGAAGTTTTCCCAGATAAAAATAAATTTTTAAGGCCGTATAGATTAAAAGAATCAATAGAGGAGCGTATTAGTGCTCTTATCGATAACACTTTAGAGCAACCATATTCAGAAGATTTTTATGATTTTCTAGCTGTCATTGCTGAGGCACTTAGGGCCCACGATAAAGTCACCCCTTATTTGGCATTGTATCTACAGGATACAGTGACTAAAGCTAAATTAAGAATATCTAAAAGAGAAAAAAAAGATCTATTAAGAATTTTTAATGCAGCGTGTTTAAAAGCTCTAGATACGATAAGTCGCTATAGAGAAACGGACTCATACCATGCGTCCACAGATGCATTAGAATCCTATTGTAGTTTTATTTTAAGTCATGCTCAAAATAAAAAATATGCGCGAAAAATGATTGTTGATAATCAAATGCAACGTATTAGGTTTTTCATAAATCCGTTAGAACTATATAAGCTTGAAAGCAAATCCGCGGAGCTTAGGCAAATAACTTGCCGCACAAACCCTTAACATGACAGGTTTGACATAAGCTATCTTTATAAGGTGTTGCTTCAATATTTCCGGATGAAAAATCATCGAGTAGGGCTGTAAATTGCTTGCGCCATACTTCTTTTGTTTCAATGAAACCATTCTCAGTAACTTCATCAAAATTCTTTATACTTTCTTGCGCTTCTTTAGTGTCTGAAACACCTTTATATTGCACTTTATGTGGTTTTAAAATGACATACATTAACGCCTTTATATGATCATTGATTAAACTATATAAGGGAAGTTGTGGCTCTTCTACAGGGGTATTAAACCAAGCGTTAATGCTTGGACTGCCAGTCTTATAGTCGATAACGATTTGTTCACCAGAGTTTAAAGTGTCAATTCTATCAACACGTAAGTTTAAATAATGTTGGTTTAAGGTAAGTGATTGTTGCTTTTCTATCGATGTAACAGTAAATGCGGGCCGTTTTTTTTCAAGTTCAATGAATTGCTCTAAAAGCTTAGTTAAGCGCTCTTGCTCCCTAGAGCAAAAGGCTTGATTCATGGTTAGGGGGCGTTTTTTTTTGAATTGGTTTATAGCATTAATTACCGCCAACTCAATTTCTTGTTGTAAGGCATCGAGTGAAAAAGAAAGCAGTGTTTTTTGATCTTTTATTTTTGTCCAAAAACATTCTAAAACCAGATGAACTAGCGTGCCTCTATCTAGCTCATCTAAGCCGTCTTGGCGCTCTTTCTCTTCTTTGATATTTAGGCGAAACAAAGCATACGCTCTAAATGGGCAGCGTGCTTGCTCTTTAATAATAAAGCTTCCACCTTTGAGGACGGATTCCTTAGAGCAAGAAATATGATAGCTTGGTGTGTAATAATCAACATCAAATAGATATTTGTCCTCGATAATGGGTAATGATGCTTGCTTTACTGTTGCTAATAGTGGGCTTTTTAAAGTAACCTCATCATTTTTATGGCGAGCGTAGCTAAAAATAACCACGGGCGCTGAGCCTTTTAAACGATCTAGTACTTTTTCTGCAAATACAAGTTCTCGCTCTTCGGTTGCGTGAGGCATATTGTATTTTTGTTGTAGATAAAGTGGAATAAAAGGTGAGGGATTAGCTCTTTGCGGCAGTGTTTC
>JAUICE010000012.1 GCA_030428185.1 Gammaproteobacteria bacterium | reverse complement strand
TTGCGCGGAAAGCGAAAAAACAGAGCAGAAGGTAAATAAAAAAACGTATATAAGCGCTTTCATACAATATTATTTTACATCACAATTCATTGATTTTCAAAGAGTTGTGAAATGATTTTTCGCGTCAGTCACATGGAAGCCTTGTCCCGATCACGCGGTAGCGTGAGAGTGGATGAACCCTTGTGGTGAAGCTGGAATACGACGCCCGGACGCCCAAGAAAATTATAGATTAAAAGCAAAACATCTTAATAATATCTTCTTTAGTCTGGTCCGATTCATTCAATAATTTCACCTCTTTTTTATTATTGAATAGCTTATTCTCAATTCAAAAGAGTGCCAGGTAATGATTACAAAAATACTAATAGCCAACCGTGGTGAAATTGCACTACGTATCTTGCGTGCATGTAAGGAATTAGATATCGCAACTGTTGCCGTTTATTCAACAGCGGATAAGGACTTACTTCATGTACGTTTAGCAGATGAAGCAGTGTGTATTGGTCCAGCGAACCCACAGCAAAGTTATTTAAATATTCCTGCTATTTTAAGTGCTGCGGAAGTGACGCATGCAGATGCAATCCATCCTGGTTATGGTTTTCTAGCAGAAAACGCTAAGTTTTCTGAAGTTGTGGAGCGTAGCGGTTTTACTTTTATCGGCCCTAGGGCTGAAACGATCCGTCAAATGGGTGATAAAGTTTCTGCTATTAAAGCAATGAAGGCTTCAGGTGTTCCTTGTGTTCCTGGATCTGATGGCCCTTTAGGTTTTAATGATGAGAAAAATTTATCGTTGGGACGACAAATTGGTTATCCGGTTATTATAAAAGCCAGTGGTGGTGGCGGTGGCCGCGGTATGCGAGTTGTGCGTGCAGAAGCCAATTTAATTAGTGCAATTGCTTTAACGCGTAATGAAGCAAAGGCGGCTTTCGATAATGATATGGTGTACATGGAAAAGTTTCTAGAAAATCCACGCCATATTGAAATTCAAGTGCTTGCCGATGGAAAAGGAAATGCCATTCACTTAGGTGAACGTGACTGCTCTATGCAAAGACGTCATCAAAAAGTTATTGAAGAAGCCCCGGCACCAGGGATTTCTAATGCACTGCGAGCCGAAATCGGTGAAAAGGTGGTGAATGCTTGTCAAAAAATGAAATATCGTGGTGCTGGAACCTTTGAATTTTTATTTGAAGACGGACAGTTTTATTTTATTGAAATGAACACTCGTGTACAGGTGGAGCATCCAGTCACTGAAATGATTTCAGGTGTTGATATTGTAAAAGAGCAAATAAAACTGGCCTCAGGTGAACCTTTAAGTCTTTCACAAGAAGAAGTCAAGCTTAGTGGTCATGCAATTGAGTGTCGTATCAACGCTGAAGATGCAAAGACATTTATTCCTTGTCCTGGGTTAATTGATTATTATCATCAGCCTGGAGGTCCTGGTATTCGCGTCGATAGTCATATTTATACGTCTTATCGCGTGCCACCTAATTATGATTCTATGATTGCTAAAATTATTGCACATGGCGCAACCCGTAAAGAGGCGTTAAAACGTATGCAGAATGCGCTTGATGAGATTGTAATTCATGGAATTCGTACAAACGTTGCTTTGCATCGCCAAATTATTAGTGATAGTGGTTTTATCGAGGGTGGGTTGAACATCCATTATCTTGAGCAGCGTTTGTTAGAGCAATAATTTGCTAACAAGAATTAATGTGGGGATCTGTTGATGTGGTATCAGCTAATAATAAGTGGTGTGTCAGGTGATCTGGCTGAAGCTTTAGAAGAGGATTTGTATGGTTTAGGTGCATCTTCATTAACTATTGAAACGGCAAATGAAGAGGAAGAAATTTTTGAGCCGGAACCTGATGCTATGCCTCTTTGGTCAACTTGCGGCATTAAAGCATTATTTACGGAAGAAATGCTATGTCATATTGCCAAAAAACAAATTAAGGATGACTATCCACAATGCTCTATGGCTGTTGAAACGCTAGAGGATAAAGCATGGGAGCGAGAATGGTTAAAAGATTTTAAGCCTAAGTGTTTCGGCACCAGGCTTTGGATCTGCCCAACACATCTATCACCCTTGGAGCCAGATGCAGTTAATATTATGTTAGATCCAGGTCTTGCTTTTGGAACGGGCACTCATGAAACCACGGCATTGTGTTTAAGTTTTCTTGATGGCTATCTGCTTGAAGATAAGATGGTGCTTGATATGGGCACAGGCTCGGGGATTTTAGCCATTGCTGCAATTAAGTTAGGTGCAAAAAGTGTTGTAGCAACGGATATTGATCCTCAGGCGATTTTTGCGACTAAACAAAATGCCAAGAACAACCAGATAGATGAAGAAAAGTTAGATGTACACTTAGTGGCAGAAAAGCCATTACAATCTTTTGATCTTATTTTGGCGAATATTTTATCCGGCACACTCATTTCACTTAAAGAAACCCTTTGTAATGCGCTCAATGCTAAAGGTGTTTTAGTACTTTCAGGTATTTTAAATACGCAAAAAGAGGAAGTCATAGCAGCTTTTCAACAAACATTAACCCTAATAGAGACCAAGCAAAAAGGTGATTGGGTGATGCTTGTATTTAAAAAGGAACGCTAATGAAGATTACGATTGCTGGGGGGCGAGGGTTTATTGGTCAGGCATTGGTTAAAAGCCTCAATGGTGATCACCAAATAACAATTATATCTAGAAGTGAAAAATCTCTAGAGGAGCCAAACGCAGAGGTCGTTACCTGGCAAGATAATCGGCTTAAAGAGATATTAGAACAAAGTGATGTTGTTATTAATTTAGTTGGAGAAAACATTGCTGCAAAACGTTGGAGTGACAGTCAAAAAAAGCAAATAATTGAGTCTCGTACTGTGTCTACAAAAACTTTAGTGAAGTATTTATCTGCATGTAAAACACCGCCACGCTTAATCAATGCTAGTGCTATAGGGATTTATGGAGTGCCTGACGAGATAGATGAACAGCAGAATATTTGCTTCACTGAAGAAAGTGTATTACCCGAACAACCAAAAGATTTCCTCCAAGATGTTGGT
The DNA here is from genome assembly GCA_030428185.1 of Gammaproteobacteria bacterium. Lineage (GTDB taxonomy): Bacteria > Pseudomonadota > Gammaproteobacteria > Legionellales > Legionellaceae > JAUICE01. The sequence continues at coordinate 40,073 of JAUICE010000012.1, read as the reverse complement.
TTACAGTGGGAGCGGGAACTTGAGAATGATTTAAATTATCAGCTGCACATTTCTATATTGCGTTTTGGCGTTGTTCTCGCACCTGATGGCGGGATGTTAAAACAACTACTTCCTATTTATAAGTGTGGGTTAGGGGGTAAAGTAGGCTCTGGCTGTCAGCCATTAAGTTGGATTTCAAGAACAGATGTAGTTCGTTTTATCGAGTACTTAATTGTTCACCCTCAGGTTCAAGGTGTTTTTAATTTGGTGGCACCTGAAGTGATAACCCAGCAGAAATTTGCGCAAACACTTGCTTCAGTGCTTAAGAGACCTGCGTTTATGTCATTGCCAAGCTTTATGGTCCGACTCATGTTTGGTGAGATGGGAGACCTTTTATTATCAAATGGACAAACAGTTGCTTCAACTCGTTTGAAGAGATTGGATTTTCAGCTTCAATATCCTCATCTAAAAGAATATCTATTGTCATGCTTGTAGATATAGCTATGCTCTTTCCTACTGCACCATTTTAGTAGTTTTAATTTAGCTATCGTATCAGGTATAGTTGATTATTCTTAAAATAAGTTTAGGGATAATAGTGAAGCAAATAATTGGGTTTATCAGTACATTTTTACTATCACTTCCTGTTTTTGCTATATCAGTAAATCATATCATTGATAAAAAGTTGCCTAAGGCGTACGTCAGTTTTGTAGCTAAACCTTGCTCAGGTGGTAAGTCGATTGCTTCTAGAAACGCTAACAAATATATGATGCCAGCTAGCGTTACTAAGCTTTATACGGCTATTGCGAGTTTAAAAGTACTACCAAAGGATTTTACGTTTAAGACTAAACTTTTTAAGAGTGGTGATGATTACTATCTACAATTTTCTGGTGATCCGAGCTTAACACACCAGGATGTGTTTGCCTTACTAAGTGTATTGCAGAAAAGTAGGGTTAAACAGCTCAAAGGACATTTTTTCATCGATGATAGCGCTTATAAAAAACCTGATTATCCAGAAAGTTTAAGCTACGAAGACTTGCCTTGGTATTACGCTGCACCCGTAGGTGCGGTGATCATTGATGAAAATGCGCTGAGTTATCGTTTCAAGTTACCGACGAATGCATATCAAAGACTAGTCATCACACCTCTTAATCCGGATTTAGCAAAGTATATCCATCTAACAACCGATATAAAAATTGTCGATAAAAATCAGGCAAAAAATCATTGCAAGCTACATGTAGCGCAAAGTAATGATAATCATATTCATATGTATGGTTGTATGAAAAAACGAAAAAATGCGCGCATACTTAATTTTTCGATACCAAATCCAAGAAGATTAATCGAAGAGTATGTCACGAAAGTATTATTAACACTGCATATACATGCAGAAAAATCGGTTAGTTTTGCTAAGACCCCTAAGAACGCAGAGCTTTTGGCAAGCATTGAATCACCTGTTATTAGTGATTTAGTGAAACATATGTTGTATGTATCGGATAATGTATATGCGAACAGTCTAACCAAGCAATTAGGGTTAGTGAAAATGGCTTACCCTAGCTTCAAGCAGGGGACGTTTGTTATCCGTAAGCAAATAGCAGAACTCATTAGTGAGCCAATAAAAAATATTCATTTGTCCGATGGTGAAGGTAATCGATATAATTTGGTTACAGCAGAGCAAGTGAATAAAATTTTACAAAGGGTTTATCAAGATAAGACTTTTTTTAGTCAGCTATTAAAACTTTTACCGCAGTCTGGGACTAGTGGCAATCTAGAATTTCGCATGAATACACCTAAGCTTAAAGGTCAGGTGTTTGCTAAAACGGGTGGAATGCACGATGTATTTGCGTTGGCAGGTTATATCTATCCTAATGCACCAAATTGTAAGTTATTTACTTTAATCGCAAATAATATTACCGGTAATGTTTATTCACAAAAGCTTATCGAAACAGAGATATTAGAAACTATATGATTTTTACCCACTTGAATCGTGAAACGAGTCAACATTAAGGTTTCCTTAAGGTTTTTTTGTTAAAATCTTTATCAATTAGACGCAAGGGAGTTCAGTATGCCGGTTGATAGAGCGAAAATTGAGGTAATCACTTATAGTAAGATGGGAGCGATTATATATTTCCCGGAGATTCATGGCCCTAGAGCCTCTCTTGACATTAATATTATAAGCCTGAACACATACCATAAGTACACGACTCCGAAAGCAAGAGGCGTATTACAGTTTGCTACGGTAATAGAAAATGAGCATGGTGCATATATACCATTTTCTAGTGAGAGCTCATCTGAAAATATTAAAAAACTGACGGTAAAAGAAGTAAATAAGCATAATATTACTTTGCTAAATAAGCGTAGGGGAGTAGATCTTAGCGGTACGAGCTATATTTCCTGGAACAAGCTTACAGAGTATCAACGCCCCTTAATGGATCAAATATCTAAAGGAGATACAATCTTAGGTATTGGATGCGTCCTCATTAGTACGAATTCTTCTTCTAGCCAGTTAGCGCCTAGTCTACATGAACCTGCCGATGATTTTCAGGGTGGTAAAAGAAGAAGTGCTCCTCTCTTAGAAGCTGAACCAATGGCTCTACCACAAAGTTTGCCACAAACAAAAAAGGCAAACCTGAGCACTTTGAGATATGACGAAAGCACGACGCTGCCTCCTCTTTCTCTTTCACCAGAAGTATTAAATGAAAATGTTGGCTATGAGGAGCTTGATGTCTATGGTCAAGAATCACAACAATTGCCGTTTGAATTTATGCCATTGAGCTTAGATACAACAGTTGCTTGTACTCCTCCTCCCCCTCTTTCTTTTTCACCAGAAGTATTAATTGAAAATGCTGACCATGAGGAGTTTGATGTCTATCATCAAGTGCCAGAACCATTGGTGCAAAATACTAGACAACCTGAGCTTATAGCTACGAACATGTCTACAAGCGCATTGGCACGCCAAGGCTTCTTTAGTTTTAATGCCAGCATTAGTCAAGCACACCGTGATATAGCTGCAAGTACAACACAAAATAAGGATCTTACTTCATCAACGATGCTGGATAATTTACCCCAAAGTGATCTTAGTGGAGGGGAGTTACTTAAAGTCTTTGGTGAGAAATTAGCTCAACAAGATATGCATCCACCTTCATCAATGATGCTGGATGATTTACCTCAAAGTGATCTTAGTGGAAGTGAGTTACTAGAAGCCTTTGGTCGGAAGCTAGCTTAATATAATTGATTTTAAGATAATAGAGAAAAAGCTCCATACTTTCTCCTTATTAAAGAAAAGTAACTACTCAGGTGAATAAAATTGATTAAATTTGCCAGTCTATAGTTTCTCTTCCGGCATTATTTAATAACTGATTGGCTAGAGAGAAATGCTTGCAACCCAAAAAACCGCGATGCGCTGATAATGGAGAAGGGTGTGGTGCTTTTAATATATGATGTTTGTGTTGATCAATTAACACAGATTTTTTTTGTGCATAAGCGCCCCATAGCAAATAAACAATTGGCTTAGGATGTTCATTTAAGCTTAAAATAATAGTGTCGGTAAACTGCTGCCAGCCAATTTTAGCATGACTTGCGGCTTGATTGGCTCTAACCGTTAAGCTTGCATTGAGTAATAACACGCCCTGTTTTGCCCAGTTGATGAGAGAGCCATGGCTTGGAATATTAAAGCCAATATCGCTGTGTAATTCTTTATAAATATTCATCAAAGATGGTGGGGGTTTTACACCGGGATTCACTGAAAAACATAAACCCATGGCTTGCTCAGGTCCATGGTAAGGATCTTGACCAATAATAACGACTTTTACTTTTTCAAAAGGAGTGAGTTTCAGCGCATTAAACAACAATGATTTGGGCGGGTAAATCACCTCACCTTTTTGCTGCTCATCTTTAAGTATTTTTAGAATTTTTTGAAAATAAGGCTTCTTCTCTTCTTGACCTAGTAGATTTTGCCAGGTCAAGGTTTGAGTGGTATTAATCGTCCCATCCATGAGTTAATCGCTTTATTAGTGTCTTGGACAACCGATATGCTCTTCGCCCCTAGCACGAGATAAAGCAATTTGTTTTTGTCGCTCTGCGAAACGTTGTTTTTGCTCATCGGTAGATTGATGATAGCATCGTGGACAGCTTACACCTTTGATGTAGTGTTCACTTTCCTCATCTTCTTTAGTGATAGGATATCGGCAAGCAAAACATTGTTTATATTGACCGACTTCTAAATCATGGTTAACTGCTACTCTATCATCGAAGACGAAACACTCACCTTCCCATAGAGATTCTTCAGCGGGGACATCTTCTAGATATTTTAAAATACCACCCTTTAAATGGTAGACTTTTTCAAAGCCATATTTTTTCAAAAGTGCAGTTGATTTTTCACAGCGAATACCGCCGGTGCAAAACATGGCAACATTTTTATGTTTATTAGTATCTAAGTTCTTTTTGACGTAGTCAGGAAATTCTCTAAACGTTTCTGTCTCAGGATTAATTGCCCCTTTAAAAGTACCAATTTCGTATTCGTAATCATTTCGAGTGTCAATGGTTATTACATCTTCTCTAGAAATAAGCGCATTCCAGTCTTTGGGATCAACGTATTGTCCCACACAAGTATTTGGATCGATATCTTCAACACCCATAGTGACGATTTCTTTTTTAAGCTTTACTTTGGTGCGCTTAAAGGGTTGGAACTCGGCATATGATTCTTTGCTGATGATATTATCTAAACCTTCAAATTGTGATAGCCATTCAAATAATGTTTTAATCGCTTTATTGCGTCCTGAGATAGTGCCGTTGATGCCTTCATGAGCGAGTAATAATGTGCCATGAATATCAAGAGCCTTCATTTTTTCTAGAAGTGGCATGCGGATGGCTTTAAAGTTAGGCAAGCTAACAAATTTATAAAGGGCTGAAATTGTAAAGTTGTTGCTCATGGTTACCAAGTACACAAATCAATTAAGTCCGCCATGTTAACGTGACTTGTAAAATACCGCAAGATGTTCAAATAAAACACAAAAGGGTTTTTTTTATAATATTGATATAAATCAAATTGTTAGTTAATCCTTAAATAATTGACTGGTAGGGAAATCATAAAGTGACTTTGTTTGGGTTTCTGTCAATAACAGTAGTTCCATAAGCTTTTTATCTTGTGAGTAGGGAGCGACATTAGAGGCTTTAGGCAATGCCCAGGGAAAAATATCCAATAACTCACCAAAACTGATGGCGCTTAAATCACGACTCAAAATATATTGTCCGTTTTGCAACAAAGTAATGAGACGGTGCTCCAGAAAGTGTTCAATAAGCTTTTCTGGTCGTAAGTCATAAGGCAAATCGTCTTTGGCAATTAGCTCTTCTAAAGTCATTCCATGACCTTTTTGCTGCGCTGACCATAGATAATTTAACCAATGTATGGCATGAGTAAAGGGATCGATAGGGTTACCAGGGCGTCTTGCATGATAAGTCCCAAGCGCAAAAGCAACTTGACCGCCAAGCAACACAATAAGCCACACATAATATATCCATAAGAAGAAAATAGGTAAGATAGCAAACGCACCGTAAAGTAATTCATATGTGTTATAGGTTGCGAGATACCAACCAAAGGCTTGTTTGGCCCCTTCAAAAAGAAGACTGGCGAGTAATGATCCTAAAAATGCATGTAAAAAACGCACACGACAATTGGGTACCACCATATAAACAAAGGTAAAACTGATAAGAGTTAGAATAAAAGGCGCCATGTGTAATAATTTTAAACTATTACTTTTTGCTTGGGGCGATAAAAGTGGTAGTGAAAAAACATAAGAGCTTGCAGCGAAACTTAGTCCCATTAGAATCGGTGTTAGTGACAAAATCGCCCAGTAAAGGAGAAACGCTGAAGCGCCTTGGCGCTGCACACGAACTTTCCAGATTTTATTGAGTGCTTGCTCTATCGTAAACATTAAGAGAACGGAGGTGACAAATAAAAATGTGACCCCTGATATCGATAACTGTGATGCTTGATGGGCAAAAGTAGTTAAATATTTTTGTACCACTTTTCCGGTCGCTGGAACAAAATTATCAAAGATGAAATCTTGAATAGGTGTGTTCAGATTATGAAACATCGGAAACGATGATAGCAGCGAAAATGTCACAGACATTAAAGGTACGATGGCTAACAGTGTGGTAAAAGTCAGTGCTGATGCAAAGTACGTACAGTCATCTTTGATAAAATTTAAAACAACAAACTGAATGAATCGGTAAAAAGTCAGGCATCTTTTTTTGATAAAATGTAATGGTTGTAAACAAAGTTTCATGATAAAGCACTAAACGATATAATCTCTTTATATTCATTTTAGAAGGATTTTCCAAGAAGGCCATGAAAGATTTTATTATTTATCATAATCCACGCTGCTCTAAGTCACGAGAAACACTTAAATTATTAAGAGATCAAGGTATAGAGCCACAGGTAATTGAGTACTTAAATCAACCTTTGAGCATAAAAGAACTAAAAAGTGTGTTATTAAAGCTCAACATGGCGACCGATGAACTGGTGAGAAAAAAAGAAGCAGATTTTAAGGCGCTTGGTCTAAAAGAAGCCAGTGAACAAAAGTTACTTGAAAGTATGATAAGCCATCCAAAGCTTATAGAGCGGCCTATTGTCATTCGTGGTAACAAGGCTGTTCTTGGGCGTCCTCCAGAAAATATTTTTTCATTGATAGACTGAGGTAGTCAGATGAGTTTAACTATTTTAGTGCTTTATTATTCCAAACATGGAGCAACCAAAACTTTGGCTGAGTTAATAGCGCGTGGCGTTGAGTCGGTTGACGGCGTAACCTCTTTACTTAGAACTGTACCCAATGTTTCCGCTAACAGTGAGAAGACCGAAGAGAGCATTCCTGAAAGTGGGGCTTTATATTGTAGCTATGATGAACTTGCTACATGCGATGGGCTTGCACTCGGAAGTCCAACCCGTTTTGGTAATATGGCTGCTAGTTTAAAGTATTTTTTAGATGGGAGTAGTAGTCACTGGCTAAAGGGTGCGTTACAGGATAAGCCCGCGAGTGTATTCACCTCAACGGGTAGTATGCATGGGGGGCAGGAGACTACATTGCTTAGTATGATGTTGCCATTATTACATCATGGTATGGTGTTGATGGGCCTTCCTTATAATGATGACCTGGTGAGTACGCGTGAAGGTGGTACGCCTTACGGTGCCAGTCATTTTGCGGGGAGCAAGAATGAGTATCCTATTAGTGATATTGAAAAGCGTTTAGCCATAGCACAAGGTAAGCGCTTGGCTGAACTTTCTATAAAACTCAATCAAGGAGAGTGCCAATGAGTTTAATGAGCTTATTTAAAACCTATGCTGACCAAATTGGCTCGATTCAAATTTTAATACTTCTTATTAATGTGCTGGTACACTTATTTTTTGCAGGTGGTGTTGCTCGTGATGCAGGTCGTATGCAAAAGCTAGGGCAGGAGACGGCAATTGTTTCAGGATATCTTTGGGCGTTTGCGACGTTAATTGGTGGCGTTTGGGTCGCGATTGGTTATTGGTTTATCCATCACTCTAATCTTACTCGAGCGCAGCTGAGTAAACACTCATAGATGGTTTTATATCAGTATAAAAAAGACCAAGCAAAAATACTTGGTCTTTTTTTTGCGGTTAAACTGATGTAAAGCCACTTCCTGTAACATTAGCGTAAGTGTCAGGAGCTTCGTCATGAGTGCTTACTGGGCTGTTATCAGGACTAACTTTACCTTCATTGGCTTTGCTTTTCTTGCCGCCAAACATGCTAAGTCCGAGAGTCCATGAGCGAGCGCTTGTTGCCTTTTCTTTGGATGCAACCTCAGCTTTTGGCTCATTTTTCTTTGGTAGGATATTGTCTATTAAATAGCTCTCGTCAAAAGGTTTTGCTTTATCTTCTTCAAGTGTTTCGGTTGACCGGTAACCAGTCGCCCAACGTACTAATCTGTCTTCAAATTGTTTTAACTCTATTCCTTCTATTGCTGCATACAGATTACTGTCTTGCCTGTGACATTTCACTTGATAATACTTTAAAAAGGCTTTTAAGGCAGATTGAATGGCTTGCTGATCAAGAGGATTATCTTTAGCATCTTGATTTAATAGTTCAAGATCACCTAACAGAGAAAATAGCTTACTGTTACTAATGGTTGTTAACATTTCAGTGTAAGCGTGCTTTAGCTTAGGCGAATATTCTTTTGCAATGGCCATTCGCACATGAAATATGGCACCAGCCACTACTTTTAATCGGTTTTTATCGGAACCCATAGGATGAGGAGTTGTTGCTTTTAAGGCAGTGTTTATGGTTGTCATGATTATGTCAAACTGTGCAGTACGCGTTGAATTTTCTTTTCCCTTATGTTCTTTTAAGTACGTTTCTTTCGCCAACTTGAGCTCTTCATTGAGTTTTTTTAGTGCGCTGATAGCGCTTGGACCATGTTTGAAAGTGTACGGCATTAAGGCTCTCCTTGTGTTTTATTGTTAAAATTAGTGAAATAAATTTAATCAAGCAACAGTCTATCTGAAAACAAAAAGAAAAGGCAAAAAAATTTTGTTAAAATTTTACCATGACACACATAAAAAATATTTGCTCATGCGTATTCAACAATTAATTGATTTGCTTAACGATAGGCTGTCTGAATTTGAATGGGCTGCAAAAGAAAAAAACTTTCTTTTGTTTCCTAATCGTTATCCTCGAGGTTTGTTTCGTTCGAGCACTGGTGTTAATCCATATGTATTAAGTGAGTACATCGATGAAATCAAAAAAGATTTACAGACGTTAAAAGCTTTAAGTTATGAGCAGGCACTGATACGCTCGGATACAGTACTTAAAAAAATATCGGTATTAACGAATGCGCTTAATACACAGCAAAAAAATAAGCCGAATTTAAATACGGTTGATAGGCTATTACATAATGCACTGAGCGCTAATAAAAACGCGTTTCAATATATCAAAGAAGAAAGTGAGCAGAGCTCTCATGAAAATAAAAATCGTATGAAAGCGGACTTAACGATACTTAAAAAGCACTTTAAAACCTTAGATAAAATACTTAAGTCAGATGGCGCTACCACTAAAGACGAGTTACGCCATCAAGCCTTGAAGGCCGAAATTCATTATTTAGAGAGGGAAATAAAAAAGTCGGATTTATCTAAGATGAAGTGAACGTAACAGAGCTATCAATTGCACAATAAGATAAAGGATAAGAGGAAAGTAAGTCACCATTACTATATTTATATGCATTGGTTTTCATCACGAGACATCCTTTTTCAAATTCACACTCGTAGCTAGAGGTTCTTCCATGAAAAGGTAAGATAAGATAATTTATCATCTCATAAGCTAACTCACCTTGTGCATTTGGATCTTGATTGGTAAGCACTTTATCATTTGAGGCGATAAGATTATCTGTAATCATCCATGTTTTTGGTTTGAAATTAGCAATGTGGCTCGACTTTAAACCATTACACTTCTCTTGATTAAGCACTACACGTATAGACTCACCTGAAAGTAAGTGCTGTCTTAAGCTTTGATAATCATGTATGACTGCTGCGTTAGTATCAGCAATGCTTAGCAATAAAATTATAGATATAAGATTTTTCATGATTAAATGCCTAATTTAGTACTTATATAAAAATGCGCAACTTTACTGTGGATATATATAGAAATCAAGAATGGTTTATCCAAGCAATACTTTTAATATTTTTTTTAAATGGGTACAACAATAGCAGAAACCTTACAAGCATAAACAAATAGAAAGCCAGCCAGATACCATTGACGTGTAACGGTTGCAGTAAATAGATACTGCCAAGAAAAACCAGTAGAGACATGAGCATGGAGTTACGCATATCTTTTGTCCAGATGGCGCCGATATAACAACCATCTAGAATATAACTACCCACAGCTATCAGTGGTAAACCGTATAACCATGGCAAGCTTCGCAGAGCTTCGCTTTTAATCGCATGAATAGAAGTGAACAGTCCAATTAATGACTCGCCAAAGAGATAAAACAATATGCTGAAGATACAGGCACCGATGATACAAATATTACGACATACTGCTAGTGTTTGCATAAATAAAGCCTTATTGCGCTCACCGACAGCTTGCCCGATAAAGGCTTCAAGTGAAATGGTAAAGCCATCCAAAGTATAAGACATCAAATGATTTAAGTTCATTAAAATCGCATTGCTACTGACAATAATCGGACTAAGCTTTGCGCCTTGCTTGGTAAAATAGGTGAAGACAATCATTAAAGACAGTGTTCTGACGAGCACATCAAAGTTTGCGTTTAACAACTGCTTCATTTCAGTTAGGCATATGAGCTTATCAAACTGAATTGATGAAAAGGCAAGGTAGCGTGATTGTAGATAGCAAAAAGCACATAGCATTGTCAGAGTTTCAGCAATAATATTTGCAATGGCCAAACCTTTAATGCCAAAGTTGAGCTTAAACACAAATAAAAAATCAAAAAAGATAGCCGATAAATTGGTTAGAAGCGTTAACAACAAAGTCACTCGTGTATTTTTCTGGCCGAATAAATATCCCATCACGACGTAGTTCACTAGAGTCGGAACGGCTGCAATGATGCGGTAGTGAACATAAATTGTTAATGGGGTACTAATAAAGGGTGAAACATGAAAGAGTTTAAAGCTTAAGATATATAAAGGTTGTTTGCTAAAGGTGATAAGTAGTCCAGCAATTAGCGCAATTGCTAGAGCTCTATGTAAGATAGTTTGGTTCTTAGGTGATTGTGCAACTAAGCCTGTAGTGGTCATTCTTAGAAAAGAAAAGCTCCAGAATATAAGATCAAATATCGCAGTCCCAATCGAAATTGCAGCGACCGTGCTTGCATCATGTGTGTGCCCAAGCATTGCGATATCTACCGCACCTAAGAGTGGAATAGTAATATTAGCCAAAATGATGGGTATGGCTACATGAAATATACGTTGATAAAGGTGACGATTCATTGATTTTTTCTTGCCAATATGGGACTGAATTAGTACTATTACCACCGAGACGGGCCAACGGCCTTAGTCAAGCGAGTTTAGCATATACCCAGTGGGTATACACACGCTTTTGACGTTAGGTTCAGTTCTAGATAAATACGTTTGGAGGTGTTATGCTTCGCGTGAGCAAAATGGCTGATTATGCCACAGTGATCATGGTGTACTTAGCGAGAAAACAAGCGCTATGCAGCGTGAGCGATATTGCTCAGGCAACACATTTAGCAAAACCTACGGTAAGTAAGTTGTTAAAACGTCTGACTAAGGCAAATTTGTTGCGTTCACAGCTGGGAGCCAAAGGTGGCTATCTATTAAATTATCAGGAAGATGCGATTTCTTTAGCTGACATCGTAACAGCTATTGATATGTACTCTGGACTAACTGAGTGTAGTTATCAAAAAGGACAATGTGCTTTAGAGCAGGTGTGTGACGTGCGTGATCATTGGCAGAGCGTTAGCCAAGTGGTTCATCGCTCATTAAAGAATATTTCATTAAAATCATTGGCGATGCCTAAAATGAACCTTGGAGAACCACATGACAGAGCCTCGTGAGCCATTAAATCATTTATTTGACTCCGACTATCAACATGGCTTTGTTACCGATATCGAGTCTGAAAGTTTGCCGCCTGGCTTGAATGAAGATGTTATTCGACAAATATCTGCTAAGAAAAAAGAGCCAGACTTCCTCTTAGATTGGCGTTTAAAGGCCTATGAATATTGGCTAACCATGACCGAGCCTGATTGGGCCAGCGTGCATTATCCTAAGGTTAATTTTCAAGATATTAGTTATTACTCGGCGCCAAAGCAGCAAAAAGATGGCCCTAAGAGTTTAGATGAAGTTGATCCTGAGCTTTTGCGTACCTATGAAAAATTGGGTATCCCTTTAAAGGAGCAAGAACGTTTAGCAGGGGTAGCAGTCGATGCTGTTTTTGATAGTGTTTCTGTTGCGACGACATTTAAGGATAAGCTGGCAGAATACGGTGTTATTTTTTGCTCTTTTTCCGAAGCCGTACAAACTCATCCAGAGCTAATTAAAAAGTATTTAGGTAGTGTTGTTCCATTTCGCGATAACTTTTATGCAGCCTTAAATTCGGCGGTGTTTAGTGATGGTTCATTTGTTTATATTCCCAAAGGGGTTCGTTGTCCGATGGAGTTGTCGACGTATTTTCGTATCAATGCACAATCTTCTGGACAGTTCGAGCGTACACTTATAGTTGCTGATGAAGATAGTTATGTAAGCTACCTAGAAGGATGTACGGCACCGATGCGTGATGAAAATCAACTGCATGCAGCCGTTGTAGAATTGGTAGCGTTGAAAGGTGCCAAAATTAAGTACTCAACAGTACAAAACTGGTATCCAGGTGATAAAGACGGTAATGGTGGTATATATAATTTTGTGACAAAGCGAGGCGTTTGTCGCGGTGAGAGAGCACATATTTCTTGGACACAAATAGAAACAGGCTCAGCAGTTACCTGGAAATACCCCAGTGTTATTTTGCAAGGTGATAATAGTGTTGGAGAGTTTTACTCGGTAGCACTAACCAATAATTATCAGCAAGCGGACACAGGTACCAAGATGATTCACTTAGGTAAAGATACGAAGAGCACGATTATTGCCAAAGGAATTTCAGCTGGCCGCTCTCATAATGCCTATCGTGGTTTAGTGCGGGTGGCACCTAATGCAGCGGGTGCGCGAAACTATACGCAATGCGATTCTTTACTGATGGGGAATCAGTGTGCAGCACATACTTATCCTTACATTGAAGTTAAGCAACCCGATGCAGTGATAGAGCATGAGGCGAGCACATCAAAAATTAGTGAAGAGCAATTATTTTATTGTCAAAGTCGAGGTATCGATACTGAGGATGCCGTTTCAATGATCGTGAATGGCTTCTGTAAAGAAGTATTGAAAGAGTTGCCAATGGAATTTGCAGTAGAGGCGCAGAAACTCTTAGGTATTAGTTTGGAAGGGTCAATCGGATAAACATTGTTTGTTTATAGCCAAAAGGGCGAAGAAAAAAACTTAGGTAACATTATGATAGAGATAAAAAACTTACATGCATCGTGTGAAGATAAAGAGATTTTAAAAGGTATTAACCTTTCGGTTAAAAAAGGTGAAGTGCATGCAATCATGGGGCCAAATGGTTCAGGAAAAAGTACCTTGTCAAAAGTACTAGCTGGAGCTGGTGACTATCAGGTCACTAAAGGAAATGCGTTATTTGAAGATAAAGATTTACTTGAGCTTTCAGTCGAAGAGCGTGCACGATTGGGCGTGTTTTTATCGTTTCAATATCCAGTAGAAATTCCAGGTGTTACAAACGTAAACTTTTTGAAGGCAGCAATGAATGCTGTTTATCAATCTCAAGGGAAAACGCCTCTCGATGCAATTGACTTTTTATCAAAGGTTCGTGGAATTTGTGCTGATTTAGACATGGATGAGACCTTTCTTTATCGCAGCGTGAATGAAGGCTTTTCTGGCGGTGAAAAAAAGCGTAATGAAATGCTTCAAATGACGCTATTAGAGCCGAAATTAGCAATTTTGGATGAGACCGATTCAGGATTAGATATTGATGCACTCAGAGTCGTTGCCGATGGCGTAAACCGTATGCGCTCAGATGATAGAGCGATTATATTGGTAACGCACTATCAACGATTATTAAATTATATTGAGCCTGATAAAATTCATGTGCTTTCAGGTGGTAAAATTGTGCGTTCAGGTGATAAGTCACTGGCTTTGCTGTTAGAAGAAAAAGGCTATGGTTGGTTAGAGGATGTCGCCTAACATGAGCACACTAACCACGCTGTTAGAGCAGCCTTTATCTCCAGGGCCTCATGGGAGTCATTTATTAGAAGAGCGGCAAAAAGCTGACTTTGAGGTGTTCCAGGCGCAGGGGTTTCCTACCAAAAAAACTGAGCGTTGGAAGTATACCTCTTGTCAAAAATTATTAAGTACAGCGTTTAGCCCATCAAATACCACGCTTACAAAAAAAAGTACTGTCAGCCAAATTACTGTGTTAGATGGTGTACTTTATTTGCCTGATGATTTACCAGAGTCCGTTGTGATTACTGATGTTTTTCAAGGGCTGCAGCAATTTCCTGACCTATTGGCTAAGTCAAAACATCCTGATGCGTTTTCTTTACTAAATATTTCATTGCTCCAAGGTGGTGTGTTCATTCATGTGCCTAAGGGAGTCGTTTTAGAGAAAGCCATAGAGATTCACTTTAATCATAGTGATGCATGCTCAAGTCATCATTTACACAATTTATATTTGGTGGACGAGGAAGCACAAGTATCAATTACTGAAGTCTATCAAAGTGCGTCGGCTAATCCATATTTTCACAACGTAGCGACCACTATTCAAGCAAAAAAAAGAAGTAGAGTACATTATCATAAGCTTGTGTTAGAAGGAGAGGCTGCTTTTCATATCGGTACGACCTACATTGAGCAAGCTAAGGCTTCTCAAGTGTCTTGTCACACATTTGCTTTTGGAAGTGCAATGGTTCGCTCTGATGTTGAGGTTTTTTTACGTGAACCAGAAGCACATTGTGACTTATTTGGTTTGAGCTTTGCAAAAAATGCTGAGCACGTGGATACTCATACCTCCTTAAACCATTTATGCCCCCATGCAACCAGTACTGAGGTGTATAAGTCGATAGTCGGTGATTCGGCAAAAGTCGTCTTTGATGGTAATATTTTTGTTGAAAAGGGTGCAGATAAAACGCATGCATCTTTGGTCAATAAAAACATACTGCTTTCTAAACAGGCTTCAGTGGATACGAAGCCACAGCTTGAAATCTTTGCTGATGATGTCAAATGTGCACATGGTACAACCGTGGGACAATTAGACAGTAAGGCGCTTTTTTATTTGACCTCTCGTGGAATTAGCGAGCAAGAGGCAAAGTGCATGCTTATTGATGCATTTGCAAAAGATGTGACAGAAAAGCTGCATGATAGCGAATTAAAAGAGCGCTTATTGAATAGGCTTCAGCAACAATTAAGGACGGTTGGATGAGTAAACACAGTAATCTTGAACCTAAAATCGTAAGAAGAGATTTTCCCATGTTAGCAGAGCTGATGAACGGTCATCAGCTGGTTTACTTAGACAATGCCGCGACAACACAAAAACCAGTCTCTGTGATACAGGCAACCTTAGATTATTACCAAAAAATGAACGCTAATGTTCATCGTAGTGTGCATGCTATTGGTGAAGCAGCAACGCTTGCTTATGAGCGGACAAGAGAGCTGGTGAAAATGTTTATTTCAGCCCAACATACCAGAGAATGTATTTTTACTCGAGGCACAACTGAGTCGATAAATTTAGTCGCACAAAGCTATGTCTTGCCTAAGCTTAATCCTGGTGACGAGGTGTTAATCACGCATTTAGAGCACCACTCAAATATTGTTCCATGGCAGCTAATTTGTGAACGGACAGGCGCTAAGCTGATGGTCGCGCCGATGAGTGCAAGTGGTGAGGTCAAGCTTAATGAGTTTAAGAATTTACTTAGTGAGCGAACAAAGTTTGTTGCTATTGGACATATTTCAAATGCCTTAGGCACCATCAATCCTGTTAAAGAGATGATAACAGCCGCTCATGATGCCGGTTGTCGCGTATTGGTGGATGGAGCACAGGCAGCGCCTCATCTTGCTATCAATGTGGTTGATTTAGATTGTGATTTTTATGCGTTTTCTGGACATAAAATGTATGGTCCTACAGGTGTAGGGGTGTTGTGGGGTAGGGCAGAGTTACTCGATAGAATGCGTCCTTATCAAGGGGGCGGAGAGATGATAGCGTCTGTTAGCTTCGGTAAAACTGAGTACGCACCTTTGCCACATAAATTTGAAGCGGGCACGCCAAATATCGCAGGTGTCATAGGTTTAGGTAAGGCAATTGAGTACCTGATGGCTTTAGGGCTAGACAATATCACGCTATATGAAGGTGTGTTACTTGAATACGCTGAAGCAGCAATTCGCTCGGTAAAAGGTATGAACATCGTTGGTAATGCAAAAAACAAGGCGGGAATCATTTCGTTTGTGCATGGCACAATTCATCCTCACGACATTGGAACTGTTTTGAATAGCTTAGGTGTTGCTATCCGCGGTGGACATCATTGTGCAATGCCTATTATGCAATTTTATGAGTTACCCGCTACGAGTCGTGTTTCTCTTGCGTTCTATAACACCAAAGAAGAAATTGACTACTTAGCGAAAGCGTTAGAGCAGGTGATAGAGGTTTTTTCCTGATGGATTTATCGTCGTTATATCAAGAGGTCATTATTGATCACAACAAATTTCCAAGAAACTATAGTGAGATGGAATCTCCAAGCCATAAAGCTGATGGTTTTAATCCCTTATGCGGTGACAAAATGACCTTGTTTTTGAAAGTGGTCGATGGTGTCATTATTGATGCTTCATTTCAGGGGGCGGGTTGTGCAATTTCTATGGCATCAAGCTCGTTGATGACAGATTTTTTGAAGAATAAGACAGTAGAAGAAGCCAAACAGTTGTTTGCGGAGTTTCGTGAGATGGTTACTCAAGATGATTCATCTGTAAACAGAGATGCACTAGGAAAGCTTGCAGTATTAGAGGGGGTCAAACAGTTTCCCTCTAGAGTCAAATGCGCGACACTTGCTTGGCATACATTGGTGGCAGCGATTGATAATAGTCAAGCGCCGGCAACAACAGAGTAGAGGAGTTATGTGAATGCCTGATGAGCCGACAACTGATCGCGAACTATTAAAAGACGATGTTATTAATGCACTAAAAGAAGTCTACGATCCTGAAATTCCAGTAAACATTTATGACTTGGGTTTGATTTATGATGTAGATATTGACGAAGATAATTATGTTGATATTAAAATGACCTTGACTACGCCGGGTTGTCCTGTCGCACAAACCTTTCCTGGTATGGTTGAGCAGGCAGTCAATAAGGTCGAAGGTGTCAATGATACTTCTGTTGAGCTAGTTTGGGATCCGCCCTGGACACAAGATAAAATGACTGAAGCCGCTAAATTAGAGTTGGGATTATTTTTTTAAAGAAGGAGAGTGAGTGATGTTTGAAGTGAGCTTTCCTATACGTTGGTCAGATATGGATTTTTTAGGCCATGTCAATAATGCAACGTATTTTACATTTTTTGAAAACGCACGAATTGCTTGGTTGGATTCTCATGGTTTTACTCTAGACAAAGAGGGCCCAGTGGTCTTAAACGCGAGTGCAACGTACTTAAATCCCTTGGTTTACCCTAAACATATTTCCATTAAGCTCAATATCCATAGCATTAAAAACAGCTCCTTTATGATTGACTATGAAATCTATCAAGAAGAGACATTGACCACTCAAGGTGCGACAAAAATGGTTTGGATAGATTATCAAACAGGCCAGTCTAAATGTGTCCCTGACGCATTAAGGGATTTTGCTGCTAATCATTGATAAACTGTGTTATAATTGGTCACGAATTGAAAGTGCTCAAATAGGGTAGTTAGGTCATATATGTCACGCGCCAGCTCGTATCATAAAATATTCAAAAGATTAGGTGAGCCTGTAGTTGTCTGTGTAGGTGAGCAAGAAGGGCAGGGCCAAGACATATTCGGTGTATTAAAGCCACGAGGTCCAGAGCCACAGATTGCTAAGGAATTTCGTAACTTCTTGAATCAACTAGCAAGTGTAATGAATATTAGTGTGCGAGAGCTCAAAAATCAGGGATATAGATTGAGCTATTTTGGTGAGCGTTGCGAGCCTAAGTTTCCAAATCAAGACATGAAAAAACTCTTTGACGAAATGCGTCGAAGTCGACGGCCCGTATCGGCTATTATCAAAGGGCAAAGAGCTAAGTCTTCAGATCATGATGAATCACTAGTGTTTAATCCTAGGCCTATGTGTCTTCGCTAGTCTTATGAGCGATATCCATCATTGGCAACCTACAGCAAGTATTGAGGCACTAAAAAAACGAGCGTGCATAATTTCACGGATTCGTGACTTTTTTTCTAGTCGTGACGTCTTAGAAGTCGAAACACCACTTCTTGCAAATGCAGGTGTCACAGATCCCCATATAGAAAATTTAGAGCTTACTTATCAAAATCAAGTCGTTTCTCTGCAAACGTCTCCTGAATATCATATGAAACGACTGTTGTGTGCGGGCATGCCTTCTATTTATCAAATCACTAAAGCTTTTAGAAATGAGCCTTATGGTAGGCGTCATAATGTTGAGTTTACACTTTTGGAGTGGTATCGATTAGGGTTTAGTTTAGTTGAGCTGATGGATGAAATGGATGCACTGTTATCAGTTGTTATAGACGCACCAAAAGCACACCGAATTAGCTATCAAAATCTATTTAAAAGGCAACTAGATATATGTCCAATGACATCAACTGTAACCGAGCTGAAAGAAGTCGCCGCTCATCACGAGCTGAATCTAGAGGGCGACTTAGTAACAAGAGATGAGTGGTTGGATTTACTGATGGCTGTGTTAATTGAGCCAAACTTAGGCTTTGAAGCGCCTCTATTTGTCTATGATTACCCTAAAAGTCAAGCCTCACTAGCGCGTGTAGAAGGAGAGATTGCTAAACGCTTTGAAGTGTATGTGAATGGCTTTGAGCTAGCGAATGGCTTTGACGAGCTGACCTCATATGGAGAGCAAACGTTAAGATTTAATACGGATAATGATAAGAGGCAAGCTTTAGGTTTACATCAAAAGGCAATCGATGAGCGTTTTTTAAGTGCTTTAAAAGAAGGAGGATTACCGAATTGCTCAGGTGTTGCTTTAGGTATAGATAGGCTATTAATGAGTGCTCTAAATGTTACAGATATCAAAGAGGTTATGGCATTTAATTTTCATAATGCTTAAATATTTGACATTCATCTGCTTTTTATGTTTACTCTTTAACATATTCTTAACAAATTAGTGGTCAAATGCCTTCAACTCAAGAGTTATATAGCAAATATCAACATATTTGTGCCGAACTAACTGGTTTACTGGCGTTTCGAACCGTTGATGGTAGAGCGCTAAGTTCTTTTGTTGATAGAGAATGGCTTAAGTCACATCATAGCGATATTCAACAATTAAATGAAAGAGTTAGCTCGTTATCTAAAATTGAGCTGAATGCATTTGTATTTCATGAAGGTATCTATTTAGAGCAAGCGAGAAATTTAGAAAAAGCAGTTATCGCTTTGTATCAAGACGCAGGTATTTCCTCAAGTATTTTTCAAACCTTAACAGAGGTGTTTGAAAATTACGTTCGTAATTATTCAATTATGGTTTCTGAGGTTAGTGCGAGTAAGCATCAGGCTATGAAACAGGCTTTAGCGTACTTTTATTTAACTTTAGAGAGTATAAAAGTTCGTTTGAGCTGGGATTTAAAGGCATCATTTTCACTGCTCCCTTTATGGGAGACCATTGAAAATATGCTTTTAGAAAATGAAACGCAATTATCCAAATATTTTGTCGTCAGTCAGAAGTATCTCTTAAAAAGGTTACGTCAAGAGTTAGACGCTTTATTTAATGGACTTGATGAGAGTGGTTTTTCTAAAGATGAAATTGATTATATTCATTATATTCAATGCATGTTTAAGGATAATGATGTATTTAGTGAGCTTGAACCATTTTATTGGTTATCAGCGCTTTTAAAACTTAAAGAGTTAAAAGAGCGGGCAGAAAAAGATAAATGTTCAACGATATCTAGATTGCCAAATGTGGCTAGTCACCACACTGTAGAGCCTAAGCAAAAAGCACATTTAGAGTCTATCGATCATAAAAAAAATATAAAGCGTATTGAGACACTTCGTACGTCTTTAATTACTTTAGAGTATGAATTTAGAGAGCTAAGAGAGATTGTTTTAGCTTTGTCACTGCTAGGCTTGCTGCCTACAAGCCGTCATCAACATATACTCGAAGTCATACAAGAAATTCATGAATTCTTAAGTGATAAAGAGCATATTTCTAAAGGACTATATTCCTCAAGTATTCAGGCATTCGAGGAGGAATATTTTAATAAACACAGCATGCTTTTTGAGGTGAAAGAAGGGCTAAGGTCTTACTGTCAAGAGAATCTGTTTATTAATCATGATGAAAAAACATATTTAGACACAACACAATTATTTTACAATCATCAAGTAAGAGCTCGGTATTTAGAAGCGATTGTAGCTAATTTAAATAAACTGGCCATCATCCAAGCTTGGTTAAATGTACTGAATTCTGCTGATCTTGAAGAAGTGAGCAGTTGTGAACAATGGCGTATCCAAGCAACAGATATGCTCTATAAGATGCGTTTACGATGTGCTGCTCAATATAGTGATCAGCAGTTTAGTGATGAGATGCTTGTCTTTAAAAGAAGCAATCTTAGCGAACAAAAAATTCAAGCTATTTCTAGCGAGCATAATGGTAAAACATTGACCTGGTTTCGCTATTACCTCTTTAATGTGTTTATTAAAGTAGCCCATATACTTGGTTTATACTCTTCTCAGCGGGGCTCTGTATTTGCTATAGAGGCAGAGCGAAATGTGCGTCAGTTGATGCGCGCAACACGCTATGAGTTGCCCAACATTCGCCGTCAGCGCCCACTCACTCAGTCTATATTTAGGTCGCAAAAGCAGCTGTTTTTTACGCAAAATAAAGATATTGATGAGTCTAACTCAATGATGAGCCATACACCTTAAAATTGGTTATTATAGGATTAATCTTACTGCGAAAAAACGGACACTGAAATGAGAGATAATGTATATTAAAATCATTGAGGTGAGTATGTTAAAGAAACACAATAATAAGTCGTATAGTCAAGAGTTCAAAGATGATGCCGTTTTGCTGGTTATTGAGCATGGGCAACAACTTATTTATGATTATGTTTCTCTAAGAATAAAGCGGTTAAGAGGAGAAAAGGAAACCTTTGAGTCCTCTCATCCAAATGGTGTATTTGATGTTAACCAGGGGGATGCGTTGTATTATTTTCTGATGCTGCGAAACTTAATTCGTCGTGGTGTAGAGCGGATTTATGGGTATGATACTCGATCAGCAGAAAACGTATCAGATGAGTTACGATTTTTATTGAGCATTCCAGCTGTGTGTCGTTTGGCACATGAAGCCGTGCGCGTTGATGGAGATAGCCCTGGTCAAGAAAATGAATTACTTCGTTTGGCTATTCGGATTGGGAACGAAGAAGCTTCATCGATATTGATGCAGCCACCTAATGTGAGACGTTTGACAGAGCACCATGACTATTGTCGAGGAGAAGACCAGGGTGACTTAGATGGCTTTAATAAGTCCTTGAGCCTGGTCTCGCAAAAGAAAATACTGCTTACGTGACCAAATTTACTGTACCACTACAGAATAAGAAGCACTGCCACAAGATGCGAAACATATAGACTAGATGTGATGAATATACATATTGTTAATGTGCCCCATTGATCAACAGATAAAATATCAGTAACCCGCTATGCTTATTTAGTATTTGAGGCATGATTGAAGATAACTTGCTCAGCATTAATTGCTCTTGTGATTACTAGCGCCTCCATAAGTGTATCAGGATCTGATTCAAATTTTTCAATACTTTTTTCTGTTGTACCCAGTTCCCTCAGTGATTTTATAAAGCTTTCTCGAAAACTATCCTTGAAAACACCATCCCTAAAACCAAACAAATAAAGATGTTTAAATAAATTAATAACCATTCTCGAATCCTCATCATTTTCACTATGGACTAGAGACCTTCCAATAAAAATAATTAAATCTTTCAATAAAGGCCGGTCTTTATTAAGACAATCATCAACATAGAAGCTTCCAAGACCAGCATCCGTGTTGTAATTCCAGTCATTTTCATCATATATACGGTATGCCTTTGCTAAATCTTGTACTATTTTCAATTCCAAAGGTTGGTTAGTTTTCTTAAAAAAAAACGGCATAACACCTCACTTGATTATAGAAAAAATTTAAGCAACGATACTACCAACTAATACTTAAAGCAATATAAAGGCGAAACAAAGCGAACACATTATACTCTGTACACGACAAAGCATTAAGTTATCTTACTGCGAAAAAACGGACACTGATTTGTTATAATTTTTGAAGAGACAAAGAGGTGAACAAGATGTCTAGAGTAGTAAGAAAATGCCCTAAGGAATTTAAACAAGAAAGTGTTAAATTAGCGTTGAGTTATAATAATGTGAAGCAGGCGGCAGAAGAGCTAGGCATACCCTCTGCTACGTTAAATGAATGGGTTGTTAAAGCAAGGTCATCAGGTGAGCAATCTATAGCCAGTGATGATGGCACGATCAATCATGTTAACGTTGGTGAGGTACTGAATGAAAACCGAGAGCTTAGGAGACGTCTTGTCCGCCTTGAACAGGAGAAAGCGATACTAAAAAAGGCAGCTGTACGTACTTCGCGAAGGAGTTAGGGTGAAGTACGGATTTATTGCCAGATACCGCAGCCAGTATCCGGTGAAGTTAATGTGTGAGTTATTCGCTGTTAGCTGCAGTGGTTTTTATGCATACGTATCCCGTAAGCCTAGCAATAGTGAATTACAAAATCGTGAGCTAGATTTAAAGATTAAAGGCATTTACAACCAGCATCGACAACGTTATGGCGCCCCACGAATCACTCATGCGTTAAAAGCACAAAATGAGGGATGCAGTCAGACACGCGTGGCACGTAGAATGAAGGCTATTGGCCTAAAAGCTATAGCTAAGCGCAAGTTTAAAGTAACAACTGACTCAAATCATAACAAGCCTATATATGAAAATGTACTAAGCCGTGATTTTACAAGCACTGGGTCAAATCAGAAGTGGGCTTGCGATATTACGTATGTGCCGACAAATGAAGGTTGGCTGTATGTTGCTGTGGTCATTGACCTTTATTCGCGAGCTGTCATAGGCTGGTCTATGAATAAACGAATGAAAAAAGCTTTAGTCTGTGATGCACTAATGATGGCATTATTCCGCCGCAAGTTCCCTAAAAAAATAATTGTGCACTCTGACAGAGGCAGTCAGTACTGCTCCATGCGCTATCAAAATTTAATTAAAGATTATCGTCTAATTGGCAGTATGAGTAGAAAGGGAAACTGTTGGGGCAATGCTATCGCTGAAAGCTTTTTTCACACCTTAAAAGTTGAGCTAATTCATAATGCTAAATTTAAAACCAGAGAGGAGGCAAAGCAAAGCATATTTCAATATATTGAGGGATATTATAATCAAACAAGAATGCATTCCGCTATTGACTACAAAGCGCCTTTTGAGTTTGAATGTGCTTGTTGATTTTCGAAAGCTTGTGTCTACTAAATCGCAGTAAGATTATTCAAAATATCCTTCTAAAACTAGAGTGTGTTTGCCGAAAGCACTTATCTTTACCCATTGTCCTTCTTGATTACGTAGCAAAACATGTAGCGTTTTGGGGTAAAGTGAACGTGACCTATATCAAAGTGATCAATTATCCCAATTTGGCTAGCTACAGGACTATTGCTTAGCGCTAAAGCTCTCATAAGATCGAGTTTATAGCTGATGGAACTTTGAGCTAGTTTTTGATAAAAAAGCTTTGCCCATAGGCTTTTTTCATGAGGATAAAATTTAAACAAATCAGACAATGCCACAAGCCCTTACATTATGTGCGCCTATTAACACTTATAGCTTATTTTTGAACAATATGCTCATCAAATGTGGTTTGATAATTAATGAATAATAATATTTACACAATAAATTAAAAGGTTACGTGATTTAGGCGAGCTTAAATATTAAGTTTTCCCTGATATTTGCCTAGGCGTAAAGTTTATGTAAAATAAGCTATGTTATTTGTCTTTGGAGTTAGGCAATTCAGTCGTCCCACCTCAAACATTCAGTGGTAGAAATTAAATCACACCTCGCATGGGTTGTGTGGGGTCTTGCTGCTGCTTATTTTTTCTCTGACTATTTTGCCCGCGTATCGCCTGGAGTGATGGGGCGAGAGTTACAGCTAGCGTTTAATACCTCTGCTGCAGGTCTTGGACTACTGTCATCCTTTTTTTACTATCCCTATGTCTTAATGCAAATTCCTGTTGGTTTAATGGTTGATAGATATAGCGTTCGTCTATTGTTAACTATTATGGCGTTAGTAACTGGTTTGGGTTGCATGTTATTTGCAGTAGCGAGTGCTTTTTGGATTGCGGCAGTTGGACGAATGCTTATTGGTTTTAGTGCAGCCTTTGCCTTTGTGAGTGCATTAAGACTGGCTGCTGTGTGGTTTCCGCCAGAGAAGTTAGGGCTTTTAGCGGGTCTCACACAAGCCCTAGGAATGTGGGGTGCAGCCGTAGGTGAGGCTCCAGTATCTTTTTTAGTCACCTCTATTGGTTGGCGACAAACACTTTGGTTAATGAGCGCTGTATTTTTGGCGCTTTCGGTGCTTATTTTTTTATTTGTTCGTGATAAACCCTCCCATCACCGTCTATCTAGAGAAAGACAGGTCAAACCAAAACAAAGTATTCTTAAAAGCTTACGTATGATTTTGGGTAATTACCAAACTTGGATTGCAGCTATTTATGTGGGTATGTTATTTGCGCCTATTGCGATTATTGGTGAATTTTGGGGGGCAACTTATTTACGTTATGGCCGCGGATTTTCAGAGCATTTTGCAGCCTTTGCCGATGGTTTAATATTTATTGGTTGGGGTTTTGGTGGACCACTTGCTGGATTTATATCTGATAAACTGGGGCAAAGAAGATCGATCATGATCGTTTCCGCACTCGTAAGCTTTTTAATTGTGCTTTTGCTATTTTTTATACCTTCTTTGAGTCAGCGGACGATATTGGTATTGTTTTTTGCATTAGGATTTGCCAATTGTGGTTTGGGTGTAGGTTATGCACTGGCAACAGAAATTAACTGTCGCTCAGTCATTGGTGTTTCGATAGCGTTTGCAAATATGAGTTCGGTTATTATTGGTGCTATATTACAACCTATTTTTGGTAGGTTGATAGAGCTTGCCGTTGGCTACAGAGTCACTGATATTGCAACACTGACACTTAAAGATTTCCATCTAGCTATTTTTATTATCCCTATGTGCTCGTTTTTCGCTCTTGTTGCTGCCTTTTTAGTAAAAGAAACTCATGCCAAGCCCAAAGCTTAGCCCGAATATCCTTTTAGACCTCTGTTCAGTCTTTTGTAAAAACCCATAAAGAGTGTGTAGCAAATTCCTTTTCAAACACTATAATGTGATCACAAAGCTAATAAGAATACACAGGATAGTTTGATGAAAAAAACATTAATTGGTGGTGTCTTACTGATAGCCGCACTGCTTTTAGGTGCATATTACTATACAGGCATGCGCGCGGAGGATGAACTCAGAGCTGAGTTAAGTCAATTTAATTTATTATTGTCTCAGCAAATGACAGACAGTGGTGTTGTTTCTCTTTCTTTAAAAGACTATCAGCGAGGAGTGTTTTCTTCTAAGGCAGATCTGATGCTGAGTATGAAGATGGATATTCCACAAACGCAAAAACGCCCGTCAATGAAGCTACCTGAACTGTCCTGGGGTGTATCGCTCAATATCGCTCATGGTCCGTTCATCTTTTCTAGACAACGGGTTGGGATGGCCGCAGTTACGGCACAAATTTCCATACCTAATAACATGAAAGCAATGGCAAAAATGATGTTAGAAGATAAGTCACAGTTTCCATCTTTCATGCTGGACTTATTTTTGAACTTTGATGGTAGTGGAACATTTGAAATGAATGTCCCTAAATTTTCTCTTTATCCAAGAGGTAAACAAGGACAGTTTTCCTGGAATGGAATGACAGCAACTTATCATTTTTCAAAAGATTTACAAAAAATTCATGGTAAATCTGTGTTGAATGGCATGAACTTTTCTAATCGTAATGTAAAAGGCCATATGGACACATTAACCATGGACTATTTGTTACATTATTCACCATTAGGTATTTGGTTAGGTGATGTATCGCTTAATTTGCCAGGTATTCATGTGAGTGCTAACAATACCCCTATCTTTGAATTATCTGATGCATCGTTTAACTCAGGTGCTTCGTTAAAAGCAAATAAATTTGTCGACTCGATATTAAAGTCTACGTTCAAACAGCTTAAGGTAATGAATCAAGCATATGGGCCTGCTGCATTGAACTTTATGTTCACAAACTTAAATGGACCTGTACTTAAAACACTACAAGAGAAAGTTGATAAGATAAAACGCCAAACACCTGATGTGAAGGCACGACAAGCAAAATTTCTTGAACTCTTGCCACTGGCGTCACAGTTACTTAATCAAGGAGCTAAAGCTTCACTACAAACATTTTCTTTGAAAATGCCAAGTGGCATGATTAAAGCAAATGGCTCAATTTCTTTTGAGAAAGGCATGGTTGTAAAAAATCCACAAGAGCTTCCAAAGTATCTGATGGCGAACCTTCATGTGACGTTACCACAGTCTTTACTCAAAACTATGTTGGTGTCAAAAGTTCGTAAGAAGTTAATTATGCAGCAAATGGAGCGTAGATTAAATCAGATTGGAAGTTCAGAGCATAAAGACACCACATCAGATAAGACGGACACACAAAGCTCTGATACTTCATCAAGTGATCAAAGTACAGAGCAGGCGTCATCTGATAAAAAATTCCAGTCCATGTCAACAGATGAAATTAATCAACTGGCCAAAGATAAAGTGACAAAGCAGCTTAATAAGCTTGTTCAAAATAAAGTGCTCATTGAATCAGATGGTGCATATAAAATTGACTTGATGTTCAATAAAGGCGTATTAAAAATTAATGATAAAATATTTACTAAGGAAATGTTGAAGCAGTAAGCGCCATCTTATATTCTCTTAAGCCCCGTTGTTTTTTAACGGGGCTTTTACTTTTTAAATATCATACATCTTTAACGTTGGGATTTTTTTATTCTTAAGGGTGATTTTATTTTGGGTGTGCTTTATACTGCATGGGTTTTTTGCTAACGATTCCAATATGCTTTTTTTATGCGTATTAATAAAGCAACAAGTTTTTCAAATTTTTTTTAATGAAAAAAAAGCGATATAAGTTGAGGAGTTTTTCACTGAACCTCATTTATATGCGCTTTAAGTTCCCTGTACAAAAAAGGAGTAGACAAGAATGACAATATCAATACAAGATACTGCTGGGAATGCAACTGCTTCCTTGACTGAAAGCGTTACTAAAGCTGTGCAAAGTTACTTTAACGAATTAAAAGGTAATGATCCTGTAGATCTTTATCAATTTGTTTTAGAAGAGGTAGAGACCCCTTTGTTTAAAGCAGTCATGGAGCATTGCAAGTATAATCAATCTCGCGCGGCTATTATGTTGGGTATTAGTCGTGGAACGTTACGTACGAAGCTCAGAAGGTATTTTGATGATAAGTATGTTGGTACACGTGATGGCGAGGATATTGTTGGTTAATTGAACGACTGTTTAAAAAAAAGACCCTGAGGGGTCTTTTTTTATACATAATTTTTTTTAACCAAACAGCCTCTTAAACTAATTTAGTTCTCGTTATACATTGAACTTAAAGATTCAGCGATATTAATTCTCTTAATAGCTTGAGCGAGCATAGCAGCAAGACTTAACGTACGAATTTTATTTGTTTGTTGTGCTTCTTTAGAGAGTGGTATGGTATCTGTTACGACGATTTCATCTAAATTGGAAGACACGATATTTTCTATTGCCGGACCAGAAAGTACAGGGTGAGTGATATATGCCCTAACACTTCTTGCACCGTTTTCTTTTAGTGCATTCGCTGCAGAGCATAGTGTACCGGCAGTATCAACAATATCATCAACTAAAATACAATCTTTATCTTTGGGGCTCCCTATGATATGCATGACCTGTGATTTATTGGGGCCAGAGCGGCGTTTATCAATAATTGCAAGTTCAGCATCATTTAAACGTTTCGCGATGGCTCTTGCGCGAACAACACCACCGACATCAGGTGATACGACCATTAAATCTTTTAAGTTTTGACTTTTGATATCTTCTAATATCACGGGTGTGGCATATGCATTATCCACAGGCATATAGAAGAACCCTTGAATTTGATCGGCATGTAAGTCAACGGTAAGCATCCGGGTGATTCCAACACCGGCCATCATATCTGCAACAACTTTTGCTGTTATTGGGACACGAGCAGAGCGAATTCTTCTGTCTTGTCTCGCATAGCCGAAATAAGGTACTACGGCAGTGATGGTCAGAGCGGAAGAGCGTCTAAGGGCATCTGCAATGATCATTAACTCCATTAGATTATCATTGGTTGGTCTGCAGGTTGGTTGAATAATAAAAGTGTCGCGCCCACGAACATTGTCTAATATTTCAACCATCGTTTCGCCATCACTAAATTGGCTAACGGTAGCTTTACCTAAGGGTACATTTAAATTTTTAGCAATATTTTCAGATAATTGATGGTTTGCATTACCGGTGAACAGCATCATTTGGTGCATAATGTTACCTTTGAGTTCAAAGAATATATGACAGAAGATAGCTTCCAGAGAACATATCTATTATTACACGAAGACATAATGAAAACTACATTCTAACGTTTGTTCATTCATAAAAGTAGGTGGCTGGGGTGCCAGGATTCGAACCTGGGTATGCAGGGATCAAAACCCTGTGCCTTACCGCTTGGCGACACCCCAATAATAGTGATATATGTAACAAGTTAATTTTTAACAATTATTTACCAAAATTGATCAAAAATAAGCATGGCTTGTTAACGGGAAGTATTTTGCAAGTTCGCTTGAGGAAAGTCAAGCAATTAATCGCTCTGTATGCTCACTTTTGAGCGTTTCTCATAGATTAATACCAACGGTTAATGATAATTTTTACAAGCATATTGCCTTTTGCCAATCTGATTTTAGCCGGGAGATAAAAGCCGTGTGCTTTGCTATAGCGTAAGAATTGGATGTGCCAGCCAGCCTGAGATAGGCGCGTGAGCCTTTTTTGTTTATCAAGTGTTTTATTAGCCGACGTGCCGGGCTTAGCAATACCTTTTAGCCAGTAATTCATATACCCAATGGGTATCGTATGTCCCGTTTCTTTTCTAAGAAGTGATTGCGGGTTCTGTGAGGTAATTGATGTTTTATTGTCTTTGAGTGTGGCTACTTCGGGCGTGACGTTTAGAGTAATATGTCCGGCGCCAAAGGGGCCATATAAATTGATGTTATAGCGCGAAGGAGACTTAGCACGCCAGTTAATGGATGCGCTAAATCCTTTATTGTCTTCTTTAACTGCTAAGCGGCCTCTTGCTGTCCAATGCGTTAGTTTTAATAGTTTGTTGGCACGTTGTTCATAGGTTATTTTTTTCTTTTCTTGTATTGGCATTGAATCAATAGAGGGACTTTTAATGGTGCTGCAGGAGGCCAATAATAAGCATGTAAGAAATAAAGCATAGGTATTAAAGGTCATTGGGTGAGGCTTATTTTGTTGTGCTTAAGTCCATCATAACCAAAAGTGGTTGCTGAATGGAACTAGAAACTTAGCATCTTATCCTCTTGTCTTGATTTTGAGTCTCAGTTAAGCTCCTAGGCTCTATTGTGAATCATCTAAATCCACATGAAGTCTCTATATTTTATTATTGATTATGATGTGTAGGAGTGACTTGTGTGTGATAAATAAAAGGCGACTTTATGGTTATTTTTCCTGGAACCTTTGATCCGATCACTCTTGGTCATATGGATATTCTAGAGCGCGCATTACATGTGTTTGATACGATTACTGTAGCGATAGCAAAGAATGACTTGAAAAAACCCTTGTTTTCTTTAGAAGAGCGGCAGGATTTGGTTAAGCAATCAACCTCGCATTTAAAAGGAGTTCGAGTTGCTATTTACGAAGGGCTGCTGGTTGACTTTGCTTCTAATATTGGTGCTAAAGGATTTATTAGAGGGGTGAGAAATACTATTGATTTTGAGATGGAGTCACAGCTTGCAAGTGCGAATAAATCGATTAACCCAGATTTAGAAACTATGTTTATTATGCCATCTTCAACACATGTGCATATTTCCTCGAGTTTAGTAAAAGAAATAGCCTTACATAAAAGAGATGTATCTCCTTTTGTTCCTAAGCCTGTTGTTGATGCATTCAATCTAAAAAATTAATAAGGAATTTTTATGGGTTCTTGTTTAAGGATATTCTCAGTTTTGATGTTTTGTGCAGTCATTATAAAGATTGAGGCTGAACCGCCAAATGGAGCGGCGTTGGCAACAGCAAGTCCTTATGCCTCACGTGCTGGTATGGAGGTGCTTGCACAAGGTGGAAATGCCTTTGATGCTGCTGTTGCTATTAGTGCAACGCTTGCTGTAACTGAACCTTATCATAGTGGTATTGGCGGCGGTGGTTTTTGGCTTGTATACGATGCAAAGACTAAGCGAGCACATTTTATCGATGGTCGTGAGCGAGCTCCTCAAAATGCTAAACAAAACATGTATATAGATAATGAAGGGAAAAAAATAAAAAATGCATCGCTTATTGGGCCTAAATCAGCGGCTATTCCTGGAGAGCCTGCCGCACTTTGTTACCTTCAAAAACATTTTGGCAAGCTATCGTTAAAAACCGATTTAAAAAGAGCGATGGAACTTTCGAAAAATGGTTATCCCGTCGATGAGCGTTATATCGAACTACTTAAAGCTATTGGCACAAAAAAAATGAGTCGGTATAAAAAAACAGCTAGTATTTTTCTTGCCGATGGAAAAATTCCAAAGCCAGGTTGGATTTTAAAGCAGCCTGAGCTTTTTCATACATTAAAACAAATAGCGCTCCGAGGTCATAAAGGATTTTATGAGGGAGAAATTGCAAATTCATTGGTTGATGCTGTTGTTGCCAATGGCGGTATTTGGTCTTTAAAGGATCTTAAAGATTATACCGTTATTGATAGAAAGCCTTTAAGGGGTACATTTAGAAACATAAACATTATCACGGCTCCACCACCTTCAGCCGGCGGTGTGGCGTTATTAACAATGCTTAATATTCTGTCTAACTATAAGGTAGAAAGCTTACCCTTTGTAGATGAAGCTCATTTAATGATTGAAGCTATGCGCTTGGCTTATCGCGATAGAATTTTATATTTAGGTGATAGTGACTATTCACATATTCCTGTAAAAAAACTTACATCTATAGCGCATGCAAAACAGTTAGCAAAATTCATTAAACCGCATCAGGCGACAAGTAGTGCATCGCTTAGTGGTCGTGTAAATCTTTTTTCTGATGAAAATGGCCATACCACTCACTTTTCGGTGATTGATAAAAAGGGAAATATTGTATCTGCGACGCTTAGTATTAATTATTTGTTTGGTTCAAAGTTTGTTGCTGGAAATACCGGCGTATTATTGAATGATGAAATGGATGACTTTGCAAGTAGCCTGAAAACACGTAATGTCTTTGGATTACAAGGAGAGCGAAATAATTTAATTGCTCCAGGTAAAAGGCCTTTATCGAGTATGATGCCGACCATCTTACTGACAAAAGACCGGGTGGGTATTTTAGGGACTCCAGGTGGTAGTAGAATTCCTACTATGATGCTTTTAGGTGTCTTGTCTTTCGCTGAGGGTAAGCATCCAATGCAGTGGGTTTCTAGACCGCGTTTCCATCATCAGTATTTACCTGATGTTGTTATCTTTGAACGCGATGCGTTTTCTTTAGCACAAAGAAAAGCATTAAGGTCGATGGGGCACGTATTAAAACCATTACGTAGGGATTATGGGAATAAGACCTATTATTATGGTGAAATGCAGGCAGTTGAGTGGGATAAGAAAAACCATGAGCTATACGCTGCTAGCGATCCACGACGAGCAGGCCTTGCTCTTGTTATTAATGATTAGCTAATGATATACCCAATGGAAACCGAACTGCGCGTTTTAGGCTTTGGTATTTTCTCCAAATTGCTATAAAAATTTTTAAGTCGTTTTTTGGTGGTACTTTTGCTCTTTGCAAAGTAGCTCATTCATTTCATGAAAGGTATGTTGTAATAATTCATTCTTGTTTTGGCTGCTATATTGAGTGCTGTCGATAGGTTTGCCAATAACAACGTCTACTGTTTGATTTTTATTGATAATAAAATGTTTATAGTCGCACAGTGTATGCGCATCATTAATAGCAATGGGTATAATTTCAGCTTGTGCTTCAATAGCGGTAATAAAGCCACCCTTTTTAAAAGGTTTGAGTTTGCCGGATAGAGACCTTGTGCCTTCAGGAGCAATCCATAATACGTATCCTTCATCCATTAATCTTCTTGCGCTCTCTAAATCTTTAATAGCTTGCTGTCTATTGTGCCTATCAATAGTAGGTGTATGAGTTTTAAAAATAGCCGTTCTAAATACTGGAATGTTTGTGAGCTCTTTTTTTGCAAGCATGCGTATACTGATATCTTGTAGGGCAGCATAGGTGAGTGGAATATCAAAGACAGAAGTATGATTGCACATCAAGATATATCGCTTGTGTGGTTCAAACGTGGTGTTATATGGATTTTTTATAACTAAGTTTACTTTAATAATAGATAGTATGCTTTGTGCCCAGTCACGAATGATTTTATCCGTTTGCTCTCTCGGCAACCTTTTTTGAAAGGTAAAGAGTGTTTTAAAACAAGGAATGGCCGTTGCGACAACACATCTTAAAATTGTCCATGAAGATGAGATCATATGGAATATTTTCATCATGAAGTATAAGCTGAAATTGATATAAATATCGTCAAATTATATCAAATTTGGCAAGTTGAACAATAAGCTGTACTTCGACCGGCTTGAATAATCCGTTTAATCAGAGTGTTACAGGTAATACAGGGGGTAGCTTCTCTACCATAAATGGCGAGAGACTGTGCAAAGTAACCTGGCTTACCATCGCTGTTTCTAAAATCTTTAAGTGTTGTCCCACCTTGTTTTATGGCTTCATTCAAAACGGATTTAATAGCATGAATAATTTCTTCAAATTCATGAACGCTTACTTGATTGCTTGGACGTTGTGGATGAATGCGCGCTTTAAATAATGCCTCTTGAGCATAGATATTCCCCACACCAACGACAACCTCTTGGTTCATTAAAAATTGCTTGATAGCCAGCTTTTTATTGGCAGCTTTTTTATATAGATATTGAGCATTAAATTCTAGAGATAAAGGCTCTGGTCCTAAATGTGCTAGACGAGGATTGCTAGCAGTAATTACAGGATATCT
This sequence comes from Gammaproteobacteria bacterium, assembly GCA_030428185.1. GTDB lineage: Bacteria > Pseudomonadota > Gammaproteobacteria > Legionellales > Legionellaceae > JAUICE01. The sequence goes on along the minus strand of JAUICE010000012.1, from coordinate 6,996 downwards.
TTCGAATGTACCAAATCGACGAGGATCGTGGTATCGAAGCATCGAGTCGTCTGTGAAGAAGATATCGATGTGATCATGTTTGTTCCAGGTTTTAATTTCAGGATAATATAAAAGCTGCCCCGACATGCCTAAATGAACCAGCAATGTGCCTTGATTTAAGTGTATAATTAGGTATTTTGCTCGCCTATCTAAGTGTGTAATAGTCTTTCCTTCAATCTCTTTGAGGGAAAAATTATCTAGAGGATAGCGTAGTTTATTACAGCGAATAGTGACGCTAGAGATGGTTTTATGGACAAGTAGAGGAGAAAGTCCACGCTTGATGGTTTCAATTTCGGGTAACTCAGGCATAATTCTAAGAATTAATAGTCATCATGCTCATAAATACGAGGGCGATGTTTAGTTTTTTTTTGTGGGAAAATAGACTTGCTTGCGAAAAACGTTTCTTTGATATAAAAGCCAATATATAACAATGCACCAATAATGGCACCCCAAAAAACCACATAGGAGAGGACAAAAATCATAAATACGATAAAAGCAACGCCGATACCAATCACAAAAAATGGCGCAATACGGTTAATGACCTGTTCAATATTCATGTTTAATTCGCAAAATACCCATCATCTTAAACCGTAAGCTTACCTGAAAAGGATAGGCTATGTATACCCAATCTATCTGTAAATCATAGTAAGCTCGCATCTATGAAATGTACTGTATGATTTTTTAGATAGAAGACTCTCTCATCATGTGATGGATTGTGAAGTTGGCGCCAGGAAGTTGGCAGGATTCAAGCAGTTTAAATCCATTGCGTCTATGATATTTTTGTGCACTATCTGAAACGGTCTCTAAATAACAAGGTACTTTTAGTGCACTCGCTTTTTTGAATGTGTAATTACAAATAGCCGAACCGTAACCTTGTTGTCGATGATTAGGATGGGTGCCTAATATCCAGCAGTACAAAAATGGGGTATTTCCCATTAATTTATTTTTTTGCTTCACAAGGTAGTCTTCTACGTCAGAAAATCGTTGAAAAAGCTCTTTGTTTACAAGTTGTGGTGTTTTTATCATTCCAGAGCGAAAAAGTCTCCAGTAAGAGTAACTTAAGTCTCCAGGTAGCTTTCGAAGTCCCACTGCTTCACATTCAGGTGTGGTGATAGCTAATCCATAAATTTTTGCATATCGAATCCAAGAGGTGATGAGTGCCAAACGGCTATGCTCACTAATTGTATTCGGTAATAGCCAAGACATTAAAGGATCGTCAAAAAAGGCTTGTGAAATTGTTTTCGCACATTTATCAATCAGTTGATTATCAATTGAAATCACTTGATGCATAGATATTCCTAAAAAGCTCTTTTGAGCGCAAAGTTTGCATACATCTCTAAGCCCTCTTTATATTGACTGTTAGGCAGCACAGAAAGTGCAGATAAGGCACTGTCGACTTCCTCTTGTGCCCTTTGTATACAGAGGTTAAGCGCATTGGTCTTATCTAAAATTGAGCGAATATCCTTAAAGTGATCTAATGAGCCTTGAGTAATACTACGCTCTATTATTTTAACTGAAGATTTATCAGCATGTTTGGCTGCATAAATAAGTGGTAAGGTCATTTTACCGTCTTTTAAGTCGTCTCCAGGATTTTTTCCAGACACATCACTATCGCTTGAGTAATCAATAGTATCATCAATGATTTGAAAAGCATTCCCAATATGAAGGCCAAAAAAACTCATTGCCTCAACACAGCCTTCTGAAGCATGAGACACCATGGCGCCCATTTCAGCACTAATTTTAAATAATAGAGCTGTTTTTGCTTTAATCACTTGAAAATAGCGATTTTCATCAATATGGAAAATATTTTTGTTTGATAGCTGTTCAATTTCACCATCGATAATATCTTGCGCGCAATGAATAAAGAGATTCAGTATGTGTTGATTTTGTGTCTTTAGGATAAACTGCAGTGACTTTGTATAAAGGAAATCACCACCTAAGATGGATATTTTTGAGCCTAGTTTTTTATTCGCCGTTTCAATACCGCGGCGTAGTAAAGAGTCATCAATAACATCATCGTGTAGGAGGGTTGCAGTATGAAAAAATTCAATTGCAGCACCTAAAGAAATATGATGTTTCTTTTGGTAGCCGCATGCATTTGCGATAAGTAGCAACAATAGAGACCGTAGCTGTTTACCGCGAGTCGATAAAAAATGCGCGTAAAGCTTTCTAGAGAGGGGGTTCGTGTTATTGAGACGTTCGTTAATCACTTCGCTCATTAACTGACTAACAGCATGAACATCGCTTTGTGCAATTGCACGCATGGTTTTTAGCATGGTTGAGTGATATGTTTTAGATAATTCGTGTATCTGAATGCTATGGTTTAGAGTCAATGCTGTCAAGCTACTTAGAAAGGAAGGCCGTGGCTTTGAAAACCATGTATGATAGTCAAGGGGTATATATGAAATTAACTGAGCTAAAGTATCTTGTTGCTTTGTCTAAAACTAAACATTTTGGTCAAGCAGCTGCACTATGTCATGTGAGTCAGCCGACTCTAAGTGTTGCAATTAATAAATTAGAAGCAAAGTTAGGCGTAAATTTGTTTGAGCGTTTTCATCATGAGGTTAGAATTACCGATACAGGTATGCAGGTCGTTGCGCAAGCTGTACGTGTGTTAGAAGAGGCAGATAAAATATCAGCGATTGCCAATTCAAATGTATCGCAGTTAAAGAGCCCGCTGTCTCTTTGGGCAATTTACACAGTGGCTCCTTACTTATTTCCACGTTTAGTTCCAATTTTAAAAGAAAAAGCGCCTGAAATGCCGCTTATTCTTGGAGATGCTTACACAGAAAATATTCGTAAAAAAATGGTTGAAGGAGATATTGATGTTGCTATTTTGGCAATGCCATTTAAAGAAAACGGTATTGTGACAAGAACCATTTATACAGAAAAATTTGTCTGTCTACTGCCTGCCTCACATCCACTGGCTCAAGAAGAATCAATTGATGAGCGTATGCTTAAAAATGAAGATGTTTTATTACTGGGTGAAGGACATTGTTTTCGTGAACAGGTGCTTAAAGGATGTCCAAGCTGCAAAAATGAGTCAAAACTTACTCATCGTGCTGAAGGCACCTCGATTGAGACACTCAAAAATATGGTTGCTAGTGGCTTGGGCGTTACCATACTGCCAATGTCAGCTGCATATGTATCAGGCTTAGAGAGCTTGTTGGCGGTAAGACCTTTTAAAGGCATGAGTCCTTGCCGTGAAATTGCACTGGCTTGGCGTGTGAGTTTCCCAAGACCTAAGGTTATTGATGTGCTGATTGATGCTTTAAAAACAGCTAAGATTGATGGCGCATCTTTTGACGATTTTAAATAACTTTAAACACAGTTATCCACATATATGAGATATGCAAAAATCAATCATATCAAGCAGAAAAACCTTACTAAATAAGGGGTATTTTACTGCTGGTCAATCATTTTGAAAAATAGCCCAAAGGTTTTTAACAAAGTTATCCACAGCTAGAGGTAACGCTAGATGGTAAACCTGATATCTCACCTTAGCATAATTAACCTAAGTAGCCATTAAAAGTTTTTAATCAAATAGCGGCAACTTTTATATGATTGCTATGATGAATGTGTGTTAAGCAGTATGTGTTAGTTTTTAATCATTTCCATCGGGGGTGCTGACGCTATAGGGCTAGTATAGTTTTGACAAGCCTCTTGATAGCTGGGTGGTTGTGGCGAAAACAGGCTCCATTCTGGATTATAAGCAGGAGGTCTTTCGTTCATTTCACTTGGAGTAGGCTCAATATTTGGCGTTTTTTTAATATGAAAGGCCTTATGATTAAAATAAAAATAATCACTTTGAATTTTACCCTGTTTTAGCAAGCGTAATTGCTTAATGAGCTTAGTCTTATCTCTATTAAAACTAAAAGTCTTACTTTGAGTTTTAGTATAGCAGCTGGCAAGCTCTCTGATTGCTTCATTAATTTCATTAACATCAAATCCTCGCCGTTTTAAACGCGCCTTTTCAAAGATGCTGAGTTGAAAACGAGTGTCCTGACTGATAGCGCTGTTGGTGCTTGTATGACTCTTAATTAAATCAAAAGTTTTACCAGTTAAACCTAATGATACTGCTCCAATAATAAGTGCCAGGCAAATACCAATAACAATAGGTAGTGCTGGGCTACTGACACTTAAAGCGCCGGCGAGCATAACGCCTAAAAGAAATCCACCGAAGCCACCACCACCTAGAGCCAACAGCTTAGAACTATTACTGATGATATTTTCAAAGTGAAATAGCTGTTCGAGTGTTTTACCAAGCTCAAAAAATAAATAAGCTGAAACTGCAGCTGCGGCAATGAGTAAGCAACCAACAATGACACAAATGACTACCGCTTTCATTGTATCTTCGTCACAAGACTCACCAGATGTTCGGCGCGTGTAAGGTTCGCTAGGGCCGTGATGATAATGTGAGTGCCAGTTCCAGTCGCTTAGCATATGAATAAAAAACATATCACGCCAAAAGTCATCATGATAGTAGTCATAGTGTCGATATCCTCCGACATAATAAACTCGCTGAATAATAGGGGTTTGTTCCTCGTGATTTTGCTGAGAGTAGTCGTAACTTCCTGCTTGAAATCCAGCAGCAATCGCTGATAAATGAATAGTCAGAGCATCCAATAGTTTTTTTTGTGCTTGTGGTGAATATTGCTCTGGTTGGATAATAAGAGGAGAATGTTGTTGATTAAAGCTAATGTGCTGATAGCGCTCATTGAGTTCACTAAGAGTTGCGATTGGCCGCCCTTCTTTATGCAAGAGATAGTTAATCATATTGGCTGCATTAAAGGTACTCTCTTGATGTGAGAGTTTAAGAGTCTTCAGTTCCGCTTGTAGTAGCTGGATAATTTTTTGGGTGATTTGTGCAAGTAGGGGAGTCAGCTGTTCGTTATTTAAATGCTTGCCTTGAGTTAGATTGGTTTTCATGAAAAATCCTTAGTTCATTTGAGAGAGATGGCGACATTCACGTATCTTAAAAAGCAAGATGTCCTATCTTTAGCACTACTCACCATCCATGGTTGCAGCATTTTTTATGAAATATTTGCTCCACTCGTTCAATCGTAAACTTTATCATCGCGACGTCGAGCCCACATATAAAGCCCCGCCACTACCATTGGTTAACAACGAGGTGAAATTTACAATATAATTAACTTTATGTCAAATAAAGGAGTTATACATTAAATCGAAAATGCATCACATCGCCATCTTTGACGATATAGTCTTTGCCCTCTAAACGTAACTTGCCAGCCTCTTTAGCACCTGCTTCACCTCGGCAGGTAATGTAGTCGTCATAGGCGGTGACTTCCGCACGGATAAAACCGCGTTCAAAGTCAGTATGAATCACACCAGCGGCTTGTGGTGCGGTTGCACCGACTTTAACGGTCCACGCTCGAACTTCTTTTTTACCGGCAGTAAAATAAGTCTGTAATCCAAGTAGTGAAAATCCCGCGCGGATCACTCGATTAAGCCCAGGCTCATTTAATCCCAAATCAGCAAGAAACAGCGCCTTTTCATCATCTTCTAAGGTTGAAAGTTCTGCCTCTATTTTACAACAAATCGCAACAACCTCAGCACCTTGTTCACTTGCATAAGATTTAAGTGCACTAAGATGCTTACTATCTTGCTCTAAACCTTCTTCATCAACGTTTGCAATGTATAGTACTGGTTTGGCCGTTAAAAAGTGTAAGTCTTTTAACGCGGACTCACTTTCAGGATGAGTACTAATAAATTGACGAATCGTTTGTCCGTTATCAATAAACGCTTTAAGCTCTACTAATAGTGCCTTTTGTTGAATGCTCTCTTTATTGCCGCTTTTAGCGGTTTTACTGATACGTACAATCGATTTTTCTAGCGTTTCTAAATCAGCAAGCAATAATTCTGTATTGATGGTTTCAATATCATCAATAGGATTTACTTTACCTTCTACATGCACAACATCGTTATTGTCGAAGCAGCGCACGACATGAGCAATTGCATCTGTCTCACGGATATTTGCTAAGAACTGATTGCCAAGTCCTTCACCTTTGGAGGCACCCTTAACTAGACCTGCAATATCAACAAACTGCATAGCTGCTGGTAAGATGCGTTCTGGATTGACAATTTCAGATAGAGCATTGAGTCGCTCATCGGGTACATTGACAATCCCAACATTTGGCTCAATGGTACAGAAAGGATAGTTTTGCGCATCAATTTCGGCATTGGTGAGCGCATTGAATAGAGTTGATTTGCCAACGTTTGGCAGTCCGACGATACCACACTTAAAACCCATGATTGTTACCTATTTTAACAAAGATGCGCCATTATACCGATCAGATGCCCTGTGTAAAAATATACTCTAGTGCAAGTCGTTCATGGCTTTTTGCATATTTCCAGATAGAACCTGTGGTAAAACAACATTTGCCCGTGTAATGGCCTCTAAAATTCTTTCTTTTTCTTCGGTCATGGGTTTACCGAGTACATAAGGTGTTACTTTATCTTTGTGTCCGGGATGGCCTATGCCAATTCTTAGACGATAAAAGTCATTGGTTCCTAGACATTGAATAATGTCTCTTAATCCATTATGACCACCGTGCCCACCACCTTTTTTTAACTTGACTTGCCCTGGAGGCAAGTCTAACTCATCATGAGCTATCAGTATTTCACTGGCGTTTATTTTATAAAAGCGCGCGATGTTTGCGACAACTCGACCACTTTCATTCATAAAGACGTTCGGGCGTGCGATTAGGGTATTATTAATCTCACCAATGTCACAAAAGAATTTTTTATTGATTTTGAATGAGACGCTATCGCTTGTAGCGATGGCGTCAAGGAACCACTCGCCAGCATTGTGGCGAGTGTCTTGATATTGGGCTCCTGGATTCCTTAGGCCCACAATAAGCTTTATCCTAGTCATAAAGGGTTAAGCATCACCTTGTTTATCTTCAGTGTCTTCACCAGATTCAGCCGCCTCTTGAG
>JAUICE010000086.1 GCA_030428185.1 Gammaproteobacteria bacterium | reverse complement strand
TAGATTATTAACGAAAAATTAAGCGGCCTATAAGTGATGCTTAATCAATAAGTTACGCCATATTCACCAACTTAAAAATATCTTGTTAGTGAGCTCTTAACTATTCCCCTCTTTAAAAAGACGCCATCAGAAAACAACTATAAGACTGCCTAAGGACTGACCTTTAGACTCAATTTGCTATTGAGAAACACTCTCAGCTTTACCAAAGCCATCAATCCTAAAGCCAACAAACCCAAAGAAGTCATCGGATTAGAAATTATAGCGATTAGCGACATTAAGGAGCTTATTGCAACATTGATGACGCTTAAGCAGCCCGAATGTATTAACTAGCAACGGAAAGCTTATCAATGCTTACTTCTGCTTTAACTAATAAATCTCTACAACTCTCTTTTAAGCCCGTTACTTTAACCTGCACCTCATGTGCTCGATATTGCTCAATAATGTCATCGATTGCCGCAATGGCTGAGTGGTCACAAACTTTTGCCGAGCTCAAGTCGATTACCACACGAGCATAATCAGCATTAAATTTAAAGTGAGATTTAAAAGACGTAATGGATGCAAAAAACAATAAACCCGATATATGGTATTCAACTTCATCATCATGAATAAGCATGTTGGCATAAACATGCTTGGCACTCTCCCAAGAAAAATGCAGCGATGCCAAAACAACACCGGTAACAACTGCAATTGCTAAGTCGCTAAACACTGTTACTGCGGTCACGATAATAATCAACAGCGCATCAAACGGTGGTATTTTTTTAATAAACTCAAACGTTGCCCACTCAAAGGTTTCTATCACCACCATAAACATCACACCGACCAATGCGGCTAGAGGAATGAGCTTAATCAATGGCCAAGCAAAAAGTATACACACTAATAGACCAAGGCCTGCAACAATACCAGATAGTCGCCCATAGCCACCCGATGACACATTGATCATACTTTGGCCTATCATCGCGCAACCACCCATACTTTTAAATATGCCAGAGACAATGTTTGCCATACCTTGTGCTAAGCATTCGCGACGACCATTACCACGGCTTTGCGTTTTTTCATCGATAAGATTTAAAGTCATCAACGACTCTGCTAGGCCAATAATTGCTAAGATAAACGTATACGGTAAAATTATTTTTAGTGTTTCCAGATTAAACGTAATATGTGGAAGTGAGGGTGTTGGAAAAGAAAGTGTGCTCGCACCTTGCATCATGTCAGCAACAACGCGCACATGAAAACCAGTATGAGTAAATAACGGCGTCATTAAGCTCACAACAATAATTGCTGCAAGCGCGCTAGGAATTTTTTTCGTAAACTTTGGTAGATAATGGGTAATCATCATCGCAACTAATACTAAGACTATCATTAAATAGAGATCGCTACCATGAAGCCAAGCGCTAACACCATCGACGCCCATAACTTTAAACTGAGAAAACTGCGCTATAAAAATAACAATCGCTAGTCCATTAACAAAGCCTACCATCACCGGTTTTGGCATCATACGAATAAACTTACTTAAACCCAGAAAACCAATAAGTATTTGTAAACTACCGGTTAAGATAACGGCTGCAAACAACATATCGACTCCATGCTGATTGACTAGCGTCACCATCACCACCGCCATAGAACCAGTTGCACCTGAAATCATGCCTGGCCGTCCACCGAGTAACGCCGTAATCAAGCACATAAAAAATGCTGCATAAAGACCCACAAAAGGAGAAACCCCGGCTACGAGTGCAAACGCGATAGCTTCGGGAACCAAAGCCAGTGCAACAGTTAATCCCGATAAACTATCTATTAAATAGCTACCCCCATGAGGTAGTAGGTAACGTTTTAAATTCATATGATTTCCTAATGATTAAATACAGTGACAGGCAACTCATTTGTGTTATCCAAGTTAGCGGGCTTCTAGAAAATATGCATGTCGAGAAAAGGGGTTCATTCCCTATCAAATTGTTCACAAAATCTTTCGTTGGCTGTGCCATCAATACTAAATTCGTAATGCTCACCTTCAAAGCTTATTGAAAGTTCAGCCGTGTATGGCAAAAAGTCATCTTCCATTGCTTGCAAGGGTTAGCACCGGGCTTGGGCATCATAACGGCAAAAGAAACAAAATATCGCGATGATATTGGCATGATTGGACTAGTCAAATCTCAAGTGAAAGAGCTAGACCAAAGCGTGCGTAAAGCGCATAGTACTAATCAGCAGTCCACAAAGAAGGCCTCACCAAGAAACAACAGCTAGATGACTTCGCCAGCGCAATGACAGATAACCAAGCAGCTAATTTACTACGGCAACAAAGAAGATCATTATTTAAATATATTCATGACAAGCAATAATAGCTTCATCAGTGTAACGTTTAGAGGAACCTGTACCATCATAAATGCGCCCTTTAGACTCATTTTGCTATTGGAAAACACTTAGGCCTACTGATACAAATAACTTAAAAAAGTCACGCTGTTATCTTTAGCGATACCGACCCTCCCTGGTCGCGACACTTTTTATACCCAAGAGACATAAATACTTGGGTATGTATTGATTATCTCTATCTATGCTTAGGGTGCACGCGATGTTCTTTTACAATCACTTTAGGCACAGGCTTTCTACGTTTGTTGATAATAACAACCGGACGTCTTCTATGAGGTCTTTTTTTAACAACAACAACGGGTGGTGGAGTGTGTCTATGATGTCTATGAACCACAACACGCGGAACATCACGACCATCAACCACATAGCTTTCTTCTACCACAGTACAGCTAACTAATAATGGAAATAATAACAGTAAATATCTATACATCTTCTTTTCCTCTTAAATTTTAACCACGTAAATATGTTAATTGATATGGCTCGATAACAACTTTGCGTCCAGAAGCCACAAAATCACTAAATAACACAAAATGATCTAGTGTTTCGATTTTAATATATGCACCAGCATCACATTGACCATCGTAAGACTCCATGTCAACTTCGACTGCCTGTGTGGGATCAAGATACCAGTCATCAACACCATTATCTTCATAACGTATTGAAACATATAGTGTTTCATCAGAGCGATTCTTTAACGTAATGGGTTTGCATGCTCTTTTATCCATAGATCCTGCAACGACTTGATGCATGTTTGAAATTACATGAATACGGGTCGCATGAGCTTGTAAACTAAATAGTATTGTGCATAAAACAAATAACAACTGTTTGATTTTCATCAGTAACCACAATAAACATAAAACCAGACGCAAATATTACTCTCTGAGCACATAAAAATCAAGTCGTATTTTTTTCTTTCATTTAACAAGTGGATTGAGATGCTTTTTGTATCAATAAACTTGAACTTTCTCCGGGGACCAACTCGATAAGGCTCACACGGCCACCGTATCCAGCAACAATGTCTGCACCCACCACTTGCTTAAGCGTATAATCCGCTCCTTTGATTAATACATCAGGCATAAGCGTACTAATTAATGTCAAAGGTGTATCCTCGTTAAATAAAATCACACCATCAACAAATGATAATGACGCTAAAACCAAAGCTCTGCTCACTTCATTTTTAATGGGTCTATGCTCGCCCTTCAGACGTTTTACCGATGCATCAGTATTTAAGCCTACGATTAATCTATCGACTTGTGCTTTTGCTTTTTTAAGCAAATCTAAATGTCCTGGGTGAATAAGATCAAAACAACCATTAGTGAAACCAATGGATAGTCCTTTTGCTCGCCAGGTAGCTACTTGCTCTTTAATCTTAGATAAGGACAATACCTTTTCATGAATATCTCGAGTATAAAGTTCATCACGCGTCACAAAAGCTGTGCCTTGTTTTTTAACCACTAAGCTCGCCGCAGTATTTGCTAGCTTTAAGCGTTCTTGAATAGATAATTTTTGTTTAACTCCTAAGACTAGAGCAGCCGTAACAGTATCACCTGCCCCACTGACATCAACTACATGCTCAGCACTGGCTTTTTGATGATATTTTTTTTGATCACTATACCAAGAAATACCTTCGGAACTTTGTGTCACCACCAGGTTTTTTATGTGATAATTCTTCAATGCTTGGTGAATACCTTCATCATTAAGCCCTGTATTAAACAGAGTGAAAAACTCTTTTAAGTTTGGTTTTAAAATGGTTACACCCGCATACGCAGATAAATTTGCCTTTTTAGGATCAACAATTGTGGTTATCTGGTGCTTTAGTGCAAACTCAATGATGTTCCTTAACATTGGCTCTGATAAAAAACCTTTGTCGTAATCCGACAATACAATCATCTCAATTTTATCTAAGTGACTGGATAAGGCCTTTTCTAGCAAAGGCCAAAATGAAGGTGAAACAGGCCTGCTTACTTCATCATCTAAACGCATGATTTGCTGCGCACCCGAAACAAACCGTGTTTTACATGTTGTCCGCCGGCTGTTATCTATAAGCGGTAAAAACGTTAATTTGGGTTCATCAGAAACTGTTTCTGTTAGATCACGAAACGCATCATCTTGACCTACAAGTCCAATAAGAACCGTATCAAGCTCAAGTTTTGCAAGATTATATGCAACATTTGCGGCTCCACCCGGTCGATATTCATGATGGCTTCTTGTTAATACTGGAATAGGTGCTTCTGGAGAAATTCTGTCTACTGCCCCAAAACAATATTTGTCTAAAATAACATCACCAATAACAAAAATCACAGGATATACACTCCTAATTTCTTAATCATGAACCACTTTGAATCTCAGGCAGTGTCCAACTTTAAGCATCATTAAATAAGAGGAAATAAAAAATCCTAAACCGATGCATTATGAATGTGTGGGAGTATATACACAATCTACTTGGAAATGCTAGTTTTATACTCCTATCCTTTCATAATGCCTGTTTTTGAGCTTTGCCAAATACGCAATCTTTGGTACTTTTCTCAATCGGAATGGAATAGCCATTCCTCAATCGAAAAATCCAAATGACAAAAATTGGAGATTTGGCGAAGCTCAAAACAACGCATTTTCATTTCCATTGGGTATATGATAAATTCCGTGTTCTTTAACGTTTAAGAAGATATCACAAATGTTTGTTGTTACTGGCGGTGCTGGCTTTATCGGCTCAAATTTAGTTATAGACCTAAAAAAAGCCTACCCATCGACTGAAATTGCCATCGTTGATTTTTTTGGATGTGATGATAAATATCGAAATTTATTACATCATCAGTTCGACTACTTTGTGCATCCCAATGAGTTGATAAACTTCTTAACTACCCACAAAAGTAGCATTACTGCGATCTTTCATATGGGCGCTATTTCAGCGACCACTGAGAAAGATGTTGATTTAATCCTCAGTTCAAATCTTGATTTATCGCAAAAACTTTGGCACTGGTGTAGTCAAAATACCACGCCATTTATCTATGCATCCTCAGCGGCAACATATGGTGATGGTGAGCACGGCTATCGCGATACTGAAGAACTCGATTATCTCCAAAAACTTACCCCCTTAAACGCTTATGGTTGGAGTAAGCATCTATTCGATATCTGGGCTATCAAACAAGCACAAAGTAAAAACAAGCCTCCACAATGGGTAGGGTTGAAATTTTTTAATGTCTACGGGCCTAATGAGTTACATAAAGGTGAACAAATGAGCTTAGTGAGTAAACGCTATGCTGATGTAAGCGCAGGAAATGAAGTACCTTTATTTAAGTCACATAAGGAAGGTATCAAGGATGGCGAACAACGCCGCGATTTTGTCTACGTACTAGACTGTACAAAAGTCATGCTTTGGCTGCATGAGCATCCCAACATATCAGGACTATTTAACTGCGGTAGCGGAAATGCACAAACGTTTAATGAGCTGATATACGCGCTATGTGACCAATATGAACAACCACAT
>JAUICE010000011.1 GCA_030428185.1 Gammaproteobacteria bacterium | reverse complement strand
TAACGTTAGACAAAAAGATTTACCTGTGGATAGAGAGATTAAATTTGAGTAATAACAAAAGTCTATTACGATAATTTAATCTCTTTAGACCACAGTAAATATTGAAGTCTAAAACGTACATTATGGAAGGATAGGGGTATACCCCTACCCCTTCATAAAACCAAGTCCGAAACTATCAAGCCATCCTTTAAGAACACTTCACGCTGGCACTGCTGACTTATAGATTTATCATGAGTAATGATGACTATTGTTGTATTTTGCCTCTGATGTAAGTCATGAAAAATGTGCATAATCTCATCTGAAGTCTTAGAGTCTAAAGCACCAGTCGGTTCATCAGCTAATATTAATTTGGGCTGACGGACTAGCGCGCGCGCAATCGCTACTCGTTGTTGCTGCCCCCCTGATAACATTGATGGTTTATAATCCAGATAATGTTTCATACCCACTTTTTCTAAAACATCTAAAATTTGTGACCTAAAAATATCTCTTGAAACATCTGCGTAATATAGTGGTAATGCTACATTTTCATAGACTGATAATCGCGGCAAAAGATGGAACTGTTGAAAGATAAAGCCAATGCTTTCATTGCGAATACTAGCGCATCTCCTATCAGACAAGACACAAACATCGTTTTTTTGAAAAAGATAACGACCACTGCTGGGTCTATCTAAAAGGCCTAGAATGTTCATTAGGGTTGATTTTCCAGAACCTGAAGCCCCCATAATGGAAACCATTTCGCCTGATGATATTTTGAGATTGATATCCTCTAAAACGCATTTTGAATGCTCACCTAACTTATAAGATTTTTGTATATGATTAAGCTCGATGACTAATTTAGTTGTCGCTATAGACATACTCTATCACCAGAAACAAGTCCAGACGTTACAATCACATCTGATTCATAAGGACGCCCTAAGCGCACTACTTTTTTCTGGCAACCTTTCTCTGTTTTTAGCATAACAAAGTTATTATGAGCACTGTGATGCACCGTAGCCGTTGGAATAACAAGTGCCGTACGACTTTCGAGCAAGACATCTATGTTTGCACTCATTCCAATTCGCAAGTGTTTTTTCAGCGTTAACGGTAACTGTTTAACCACAACGGTTGCCCCAAATTCTGGCATACCACTATTGATGCTCTGTAGCGTTGCCTGTCCATTAAGCTCCGTGATAGTTCCTTGAACTTTTTCATCTTGAAATAAAATACCAAATACTTTGGCTATCATGCCTACCTTTAATTTATCAATATCTACCTCTGGTATATTGATATTAACCATAAATCCACTCATATCACCGACCAAGGCAATAACATCGTTCTCTTTTAGATGAGAGCCTACATGTACAGCTTTATCACTTTCTGCCTTTAATGGTAGAAGTATCACACCTGAAATAGGCGCTTTTAAGCTAAAAGTATTATATTTTTTACTTAAAGCCGCTTTAACTTTATTAACATCGGAAAGGCTTAAATCAAAGACGTTATCATTGTCGGTATAAGCGCTTTTTCCTAGAAGATCTGCTAACCTTTTTTTAGCTTGCATAAAAGCAATTTCACTTGAGTGCAGTGTACTTTTATCCGCATCAAAACCATTTTTTGCGATTAGCCCGGCTTTCCATAATTTTTCAGAGCCAATAAATTTTGCTTGCTCAACTGATAAAGTATCTTTAGCTTTTAAATAAGCGGTTAATGTTTCGTTATAATTTTTTTGTAACGATGTTGAATTAATTGTTAAAAGTACATCACCCTTTTTAACTTCTTGCCCATATTTAAAATATATCTTTGTAACTAGACCTTCAGCAGGCGTCATCACAACAGCCTCATTGATTGGCCTAATATCACCACTAAAATGCAACGTCGTGCTATGCGTTTTAACTGTCGCTTCAACAGTTTTTTGGCTTTTTGATGCTTTATCTTTAGAGCATGCACCAACGATAAACATAAATAATAGAATTAAAACTTGCTTCTTATTAACTCGACCCATCACTTTAAAAAACCTATATTTAGATGCCATACATCCAATGTGGTTGCTAATTTCTGAGCTAAAGATGACATTAAATTGAGATAAGTTATCTTAACACTCGTCATATTATTACGTGCTGAAATCAGCTGATTTTGACTATTGGTCACATCCAACGATGACGCAATCCCCGCCTCTTGCTTTTTCAGTTCCAATTGATACGCTTTTTTTGCCAAAGCTAATTGATTTTTTGAAAGTTCAAACATATGTACTTGAGTTCGAATACTACGAATTGTGTTCAGGATATCTGTTCTTAATTGTCTTCGCATCGCTTCTAGCTGCACATGTGTTCTCTCAAGAGCAAGCTTTGCAGCTATTAACTGCTGCTTTCGATTTAAGTCTCGTATAGGTACAGAAAAATCCAAACTCACTCTCTGCTCCATATTTTTTCCGTTGAAAAAACTAGTCCCCGGTGTATTCGTGATTCCATTTTGTTGGCCAATCCGAGAACTTAATGATAGATCTAATTGCCATAACTGCTGATTTTTAGCCTGTATATAAGCACGATAAGTTTTTTTCGCCTCAATTAAGGCAACCCGATATGCTGTATTATGTTTAAAGGCATAATCTAAAGATTGCTGCTCATCGGGAATTGTTAGCTTATTCAGTGATACATTTACAGGAACTGAGATATTCATCTTAGGATCAAGACCAATAGTCGTTAATAGTGACTGGCTCGACAATAAACGGGCGTTTTCTTGCCCCTCTAAATCTGTTTTTATTCTAGATATTTGAAACGCCTGCTGGGTGTTAACACTCGGGGCCAGTCTACCTGATGCTATGCGAATTTCATTTTCTTTAAATGTTTTTATCGCATCCCTTAAGGACTGTTTTTGAATATGTAAGCTATTGTTCTGTTGAATTAATGCTCTATAGGCTTCAAGCACAGCTGTAACCTTATCTATCACCGACTGTTTTAACAGTAGATGACTTTGCTGGTCACTATCACGCTGATCGTATAAACCAATATCTGTCACTGCACGCCCAGCTCCTCTAAGTAACGGCTGCTTATATGAAACGGTTAAGGATGGTTGATATTCATTACCATTGAGCTGGTTATCTGTAGAAACGCTCATCGTCCCACCTTGATGGTTATTCAGCTTTACTTCGGCACTAATATTTGCATTGGTTAAAGAAGTGTCATTAATCGCTATCGCATTTGGCCAAGAGCGATTTCCACCACCTGATAAGGCATACTGCAATTCGAACTCATTTTCTTTTAATCTCAATTGATAACGACTCAAAATCCTATCTAACTCGTCTGACTGTAAGTCAGGGTTATAGCGAAGTGATAAGTAAATAGCATCACGCAAGCTTAAAAACACAAAAGATTTCTGCTTATCATTGGGCGCAATTGGCATGTTTATTGGGTGTGTTAACACATACTCTGGGGCATTTATCGCATGCTCAACGGCTGCTGAAACGGTATCGCCCTTAAGTAAGGAGCCTATAGTACCTTCTTTCGCTTGATGCCCAAACGCTGAACATGCCAGCATGGACATGGATAAGAGCATATATCTCAAATACTGCATACTTTGGTAGTTCTAAGAACTCAAATAATCACAAAACGTAGCAATCATAATACAAACAGCTCAATTTTAGAATAGTTTATCTTTCTAATCTTTCATAATGAGCAGTTTTAAGCTTTGTCAAACCACCATTTTTTGGTATTTTCCTATATCCAATCGATTTGGAAATATAGGCAATTGGAAAATAATAATGGATGCGAAAAAAAGTATTTTACTGACCAACTTTCACCAGCACGGAGGAGGAGGCCATACTACCTACCTGATTTATCTCTACAATTATTTAACACATGAGCTCAAGCTTAATGTGTTTGTTGCATGTCCTAAAGAAAGTAAACTATATAAAATGATCAGCAAATTAAACGAGTCCCATGCAATTGATATCAACTTTCCTGGAAAAATAAAAGAGATAAAGGGCATGCTCCATGCTGTTAATAAAATCAGAAAGTTAATTGAACAGTATAATATTCAACTAGTACATACAAATGGCAATCCAGATCAAAAAATCGTTACTATGGCGAAGTTTTTTTATCATCGAAACGTCAAAATTCTCAGAACAAAACACGATGCCAAAGTGATTAAAAATAAGTGGTTATCTAAGCTGCTCTATAAGAAATTACTCGATAAGCTCATTGTCGTCTCAGAATACCAATTACAGCATGTTCTTCCCTCTTCATTGACCTCACAAACAACTGTTATTAAAAATGGAATCGATTTAAATTATTTTAAGCCACGCGCCAAAAATGCCGAGCTAAAAAAATTATATAAGCTTAAAGACGAAGATTTAGTGCTGGTTAGTGTTGCTGGAACAGCCCCACATAAAGGTTGGCAATACCTTACTAAAGCCATCTCACTTTTAGAACATGAGGTGCAAAAAAAAATAAAAATCATTCTTGCTGGAAATCAAAGAGATAGAGAAACTCATAAAAAATATATTGATGACTATCAGTTACTATCACCTGTGATTTTTACAGGTCTCGTTGATGATGTTCGCGATATCATCAGTATTGGTGATGTGGGTTTTGTTTTATCCTCCTCAATTGAGACGATTTCTTTTGCGTGTAGAGAAATGATGGCAATGGGTTTGCCCGTTATCGTATCAGACTATGCTGGACTTCCAGAGAATATTGAGCACGGCAAAAGTGGGTGGATAACAACCGTTAAAAATAGTGAAAGTATTCGTCAAGTTCTTATAGATATTTTTGCTAATAGACACACTATTAGCTCAGCTTCAACTATGGCATTAAAAAAAGCAACCACTGAGTTTGGACTCGAGCGCTTTCTCAAACCTACCTATTCCTTATATCAACAAGTCTTAAATGAGAAATACCTATGATTGTTTACCCATATCCCATGCACTTAAGTAACGGTTATACGTATATGTTAAGTATTTCACAATTTCTAAATAGTCTTGCTGATTTTGAACACATCTTCTTACTCAGTTTAGATAATCAAGAACAATTTAAAAATTACCTAAAAGATAACATCGGTATCAATCTACACAAAAACCTCAACATCGTCCAAATTCAAAATAGAAAATTTGGCGTGAAAAGTAATAAACTTTTCTTTAAGTGGAATATGCTTCAGTATTTGTGTCAGACTCAAGCACATGGTCCTCTGACCTTTTATACTAGAGACTTTAAGCAAATGAAAAATTTGTTGAACTATCGACATTTTTTTCCCAAAGCTCATTTCGTATTTGAAGTTCATCAGATTCTATCTCAAAATTATTGTCGAAGCGGACAATATGCTTTAGCAAAAAAAATGCAACAATTAGAACGCTACGTATTCAAACATGTGGACGCACTTGTTTGTATTACTCCAACACTAAGTAACGAAATATCTAGAGCATTTAAAGACGCAACATCTGCCCGACTCATACTTCCTGTAGGGTTCTCTGAAAAATTTTTAGATATTAAGAGCAACAGCGTCAAAGAATATGACTTAATCTACTCAGGTAATTTTTCTCATTGGAAAGGCATTGAGTATCTTCTAAAAGCCTTAAGGAAGGTTATCGATTTATTACCCAACTTTAAAGCAATCCTCATCGGAGCAAATCAACAACAACATGAGCACTATACACAAGCTATCCATACACTCAATTTAGAGACAAATGTTATGCTTTTAAAACGAGTTGAGCATCAAAATATTATCAATTATGTCAGTAAATCAAAAATAGGTGTGTTATCCAATAGTTATGAGGGTGATGGCCTATTATTTACCTCTCCACTAAAGCTTTATGAATATCTAGGGGCAGGTATTAAGACTGTCTGCTCGAGACTCCCTTCTGTTGAGAGCTCAATCGACAGCCAACTTATCTACTGGGCCCAACCAGAAAATACTGACGCCCTGTATCAAGCCATTATAGAAGCCTATCATGATGATAAAGATGACTTTTCTAAGCGAAAAGCGTTTGCAGCTAACTTTACTTGGAGAAAACGAGCACAAAAATTTAGCGAATTTATTAAAAATTTAAATTAATGTCATCAAAAATATGCATTTATGACTATCTTGGGTATATAATTGTTTTTTTTATTGCCAGCCTCTTATAAAGCTCATGACAACTTCTATACGAAATATCGCCATCATCGCGCACGTTGACCACGGAAAAACCACCCTGGTTGATAAGCTACTACAACAAACCCATACGCTTGATACTCGTGCTGAGGTTGCCGAGCGAGTCATGGACTCAAATCAGTTAGAAAAAGAGCGCGGGATCACCATTCTGGCAAAAAATACTTGTGTGTACTGGAAAGATATTAAAATCAATATTGTCGACACTCCAGGCCATGCTGACTTTGGTGGAGAGGTTGAACGTATTTTATCGATGGTTGATTCAGTATTATTACTCGTTGATGCTGTTGAAGGCCCCATGCCACAAACACGATTCGTTACACAAAAAGCATTTGCGCAAGGACTAAATCCTATTGTAGTCATTAACAAGGTCGACCGTGATGGTGCTCGTCCTGACTGGGTTATTGATCAAGTATTTGAACTATTTGATAGATTAGGCGCAACCGATGAGCAATTAGATTTTCCAGTCATTTACGCCTCAGCACTACAAGGCTATGCAACTCTTGACTTAGAGCAAAAATCTACTGATATGGCGCCACTGCTAGATGAAATCATTAAAAGAGTCCCTGAACCACAAGTCGACAAAGAAGGCCACCTGCAAATGCAAGTCAGTGCCTTAGACTACTCTCCTTACCTAGGTACCATTGGCATTGGTCGCATCACTCGTGGGGAAATCAAGCAGAAATCTCCCGTTAGTGTTATTGATAAAGATGGTAAGACACGAAATGCGAAATTAGGCCAGCTATTTGGCTTTGAAGGACTTAAGCGTGTAGAAATTGAAAAAGCAGAAGCTGGTGATATTGTCGCCATCTCAGGCATAGAACCTCTTTATATTTCAGACACAGTTTGTGATCTCGCATGTGTAGAAGCACTTCCAGCTTTATCTGTTGATGAGCCTACTATTAGCATGGGCTTTCAAGTGAATGACTCCCCTTTTGCCGGTCAAGATGGCAAGTACATCACGTCGCGACGTATCAAAGAGCGTTTAGAAACTGAGCTTTTACACAATGTCGCATTAAGAGTAGAAGAAACTCAAGATCCCGATAAATTTAAAGTATCTGGTCGAGGCGAACTCCATTTAGGTATTTTGATTGAAAACATGCGACGCGAAGGCTTTGAGCTTGCACTATCTCGCCCCGAAGTCATCACCAAAGAAATAAATGGTGAAATTTGCGAGCCTTTTGAATCTGTCACATTAGATATTGAGGAAGATCATCAAGGTGGTGTGATGGAGGCCATGGGAGAGCGCAAGGCTGAACTTAAAGAAATGATTCCAGATGGCAAGGGACGTGTTCGCCTAGATTACGAAATGGCAACAAGAGGCCTTATTGGATTTCATACTTTATTTTTGAGCCTGACACGAGGTAGTGGTTTAATTTATCATGTGTTTTCTCACTATGGTCCACAAATAAATTTGCCACTAGGACAAAGGCAAAATGGTGTATTGATTGCTAACACTAAGGGACAAGCAAGAGCTTATGCATTATTTAATTTACAAAATCGTGGAAAGCTATTTGTTGAGCACCAAACACCTTGTTATGAAGGTATGGTTGTTGGTATCCACTCTCGAGATAATGACTTAGTTGTAAATGTTACAAAAGAAAAACAACTAACAAATGTTCGAGCAGCAGGAACCGATGAAAACTTAATCCTAACCCCTCCAATAAAGTTTACATTAGAGCAAGCAATGGAGTTTATTGATAATGATGAGCTTGTTGAGGTTACACCAACCAATATTCGTATTCGTAAAAAGAAGCTTAAAGAGCATGAAAGAAAAAGAGACAAGTAAAAGTGCTCCATGAAGGGAGCACCTGCAACTACTTACTCATAAACTCATGCGGTGCGGGTAAGCCCAACGGGCGGCCTTTTATCTACGGAGCCAGATAGAAAGCCTAGTAAATTAGTTAACATCACAATAGTCTGCTTAGAATTATTGTCACGCTCATCGATATAATACCACCTATCTAAAAAAGGTATGACAACCATGGGATATTTAGGATAATTTTTCGATGCTCTAATATTCATTATGCCTTTTAAAACATACTGCCAATCAAATGGTCTGCCATCTTTTCTACTGGTTTTATTCGCAATTTTAAAATCAATGTGCTCTTTAGGAACCCGCACCCCTTTCGATAAGTAGTGCATCATCCCTAATGCTGAACGAGTGATCACATGATTTGTATTAGACCTGCGCTCAGTTGAAAAAAGAATTCGATGATGCCACATAGTAATTCCAGCTCTTTTAATCGCCTGCCTTTCCTTGGATGTTAAGTGAACTCTATCATCTAATATAAGCTCTAAGGTCTCGCTTTTATCATCAAAGCGAGAGACTAAAGCATCCTCAATTTGAAAACGCCTTAGAATCGTAAGAAAATCAGTAAATGATTTATACGATGGCGCATAACCAGAAGTGGGCCTTGCCGCGTGAGCAGCATTAACCGCATCTCCCATCCTCTGTATGGTGACGCTAAAAAGACGTTTAATGTTCCATGAAGAATTTAATAAAAGTGCAATACTTCTTAAGTGAATCGGTGCCAAAAAACTTCTATAAAAATCCGAACCACTCAATGCCTGATAATTAATAATCGGGTTATCCACATAAGTCATCCCATAGGTCGGTGAGCCAACGATGGTTCTTGAAAAAGGATTGGAAGCTTTGGTTAAACTACCTGCTAATACACCTGTTCGTGAGAAACTTGCACTACTTGATAGGCCATCAACCTCTAGTATAACCGGAGGATGATCATAACGAAGACGAACGATATTGAGTAACAACTCTCTATTTTGAGAGTTATAATATGCCCGATTATAATCAAACCTATCCTCGACCAAACGATGTGGCCCAATCGTTTTACAGCCAGTAATCAATAAGCAGCCAATTAAAAATGTCCATCTCAATCTAGACACACCCTATCCAACCAGCAACACAAATTATGCTATCATCGTGACAGAATCACAAATAACGGTCAACCTAGCTAATTCCATTCAGTGATGCCAGAAAACCGATATCCTTTAACCCATAAACTGACTTAATTCTAAAGCTAAAAGTGATGCATTTTTAATAACGCTCAAAACATGCATTTTCAGATGGATTGGGTATACTTATCAAGAAACCATAAAAACAAGGAGTGTGTTATGTATCGATGGATGTATATTCTCGTATCCTTCCTATTATTCAGTGGACAAGTATTAGCTAAAGCTGACGAGAAAACAAATGCTTGCGACTTAGGACAAGTAAAAGCAGATAAAATGATTCAAGCAAGCTTTAATGTTGAAGATGATCCCGTAGGTCTTGCTCTAGAAGCTAAAAACAATAAAAATGGCAAAGACTTACTTAACGAGTATGCAAAGAAACATAGCTGCACACTGTATGTACTTTCAATGGAAAATTTAGTGAAAGGTTTATTAAAAGGTGCTAATTTTGATAACTTGCACATGGATAAAAAAGGCGCATCTAAAGAAAATAAAGCGTCAAGTACGGATAATAAAGGTAATAAATTCGCTGAAAAATATATCTTAATTCAAGAGAGAAAATTCAATTGTGCCAAAGAGCTAGGGCTTAAGCTTCCTTTAGATGCAATTAATCCACACTAGGAGATTACCGTGAACATACTATCAAAATTAACTATCATCCTTTTGACATTACTATGTACCAACGGATTTGCTCGTTCAGATGCAAATGCACAAAGAGCGGCGTCTATGGAAAAATATAAAGTATGTGATGTAGGCGACATCGCTAAAGGCTTAGAAAAGGTTGGCGGCATCACCAGTGTTAAATGGATTGAAGACAAAGAAGCAAACTATAACTACTATATGATTACTAACCGACGTGATATGAATGCAGACTTAATTAGAGGCGCAGTTTGTAAATATATCATGAAGCATCAATGCTATGTCTACTGGGGAAATGTTGCAAACATAGCCATGATTGCTGAGAAACAGGCTGCCTGGTTTCCAGCAGACACCAGCCCTCACTATATGATTTCACCCCTTATCACATGTAATAAGCTTCACTGATAAAGCCCTCTACTGGGTTGCTTATTCCTAACAGCTTAAGGCCTGGCGTATCCCAGGCCACCTACCTCATATAAAAATGCAACGTTATGAGTTAATGTTATACTCAATCTTTAATCGAATGATTGCTAAGGATAACAATGAGACTTGAAGCATGGGTTTATGGTTTTACTGTGGCAGCCTTAATGTGCTTATCTCTAAAAAGCTATGCACTCGACTATTATTTTTCAGGGACATTTAAGCAAGGTCTACCCAGACCTATAGAAAATACAGAGCCAATGGTCATCTATCCTGAGAGTAACGATCTATCGCTTGATCCCATACAACAACTTTCCTATCACAGCTTAACCTCATTTTATGCCGCTTTAATGGAGATTGAGCTCGATTATCATCATATGATACTAGGTGCTGGGTTAGAGTTAGGTGTTTTGAGTCGCGAGATAGTCGGTGCGTTACCATTACAATACTATATACAGGCAGGTAGTGAGAGTTCTAAACTCTTCCTGTCACATCTAGATATAGGTATGCCTTTAACTAAAAATACGCTCATTTCAATTCGCCCCCAAATTGGCCTTGCAAACACCTATATGTATAATTTTCAATCGCATTTTATACCGATGACTTTAAAACAGCATGAGGAAGTAACCATGCAAACAAATATGGCTTATGGTGTAGAGCTAAAGCTAGAAAGGCAACAGCAGTCCCATGATTACTTTGCTATCTTAAATTTTATTGCCATCAAACCGGCTGAAGTGGATATTGAAAGCCGAGAAATACCCCTACACTTACACACTCACCACCTAAATATGCTTAGATTAGTCATAGGTATGGTGATATAGTGCTATAATAATAGCCAGGTCGTGACTATTTGGAACCAAAATGAGTGCTTTTAATCGTATCATTCTTTATGCGCGTAGCCATCGAGCTAATTCAGGCATAACAGATACTTTATTGCGGCTTAAAAAGTTCTTCCAAAAAAATAAAATTGCCGTTTTTACTGAGTCCGACACCGCCTCTATCTTTTCTGAGCTCAAGTTAAAAACCTTATCTCGTGATGATATGGGACAACCAGGTGATTTAATTGTCGTCGTTGGTGGTGATGGCTCTCTTTTAAGTGCCGCCAAGCTTGCCATCAAAGTAAACGTACCAGTGATTGGAATTAACCGTGGTCAACTTGGTTTTTTAACAGATATAAATCCCGAAGAAATTGAAACAGCATTTAAGGCACTACTCAACGGTGAGTACACTGAAGAGCACCGCTTCTTACTACAATGTCATGCGGCTTCTAATCAAGCAACAATTTTTCAGGAAGATGCCTTAAATGATGTGGTTCTAACTCAAGGTGAGGAGCCACATCTCATTAGTTTCGATTTGTATATCAATCAGAGTTTTGTCTGCTCTTACCGAGCCGATGGTTTTATTATTGCAACACCAACTGGCTCAACTGCATACGCTTTATCTGCAGGTGGCGCCATCTTACACCCAGCGCTAAAAGCCATAACCTTAGTGCCCATGCTCTCTCACCGCTTAAGCTCAAGGCCCATTGTTGTCAACTCAGATGCTCAAATTGAAATTCGCATTAAAGACATAAACGACGACTGCCCACGTTTAAGCACCGATGGCCAGAATCGACAAAAAGTTGCGCCTGGCGATATCATTCATATCAGCAAAAATGCCCAACAACTCAGACTTCTCCACCCTATCAACTATCAATACTATGAGGTATTAAGAAAGAAACTCGGCTGGGAGTGGACTTCCTTTTAAAGCCTAAAGCTATCTTAACTATACCCAATGGGTATATGATTATTTTTTACCTTTTGTGTTTTTTTTCATACAATCTGCTAACTATCTAAAGAAATTTTCTATATGCTTTTTTTTAACAAAAATACAGCGTTGCCATGGGCCCCTCTTTCACTGAATATTGGTTTATATCAAATGGCTTGTGACTGGTGGCGTGAGAGAGAGCACATCACACTTAACGGAGAAAGCCTTGAATCTTTATTCAAAAAAATAAACCTTAAGGAAAATACAAAGGACTTTGCAATTAAGTTCGCGACAGAAATTCTATACCCCTACATTCTCGCTAAAATGCCCAAAGAAATCTGTCATAAAGAGAAAATAGATAACCTCATCAGTGACATAAAAGAGCAGAAGCTTTTAGCAATATATAAAAAGCCTTTTTCAGAATTTGCTCATGAGCTGTACTTAAAACCTATATCTCCTTTAAAAAAAAGAGAGATCTTAGATAGTGAGAAGATAAGGCAAATAGCTATTCTTAAAAAGCTATTTAGTGAAGTTAACCCTCATCATCCTATCAATACTCACTTGCATGGCTTAACTGAACTAATTCGGCTATATTTTCAAGGCGCTATCTTTGACTTAGATGGCGCAGCTCTATCTCTACGTGCAACGGAAAATAACAAGCAACTCAGTTTTAATCCAAAATACGACTTAACCATAAGCCCTGGACAAATACTGTTTCAAACACACCTTCGTGTGGTGAATATGAAGTGTATGGATTTTCCTAAAGAAATAGAAGGAGCCTCTAACCCAGAAGTCCTTGCTGAGGCGCAAAGTCAATTTACTACATTCTTTGATACAGAAAGTATAAAAACACGTATGAGCGCCTATAAACTTAACATTTACGCACCTACTTTAAATTTTCTTCATTATCCATCAGAAACAGAGATACTAAACCAAAAGTGCCATGAACTAATAGAGTCTTTAACGAATGAAATAAAACAGGCAACAACTTATACATCTTTGTTTAAAGATCCATTAGGACCTATATTTTCTTATCAGATATCTAAAAATGAAATCTCTTTAAAAAAAGAAAAGCTCTGCGTTATAAAAGCTGCCAGCCTTTTATTAGCAGGAGACATAACGTTAGAAGCCTTCGGCATTACATTAAAAGACAACCCTCGATATGCTCAGGGCTTCACCAGCCGAACACGCCCTCTAATTGACGCTATTTTAAAAACAAAAACAAGTCATGAAATAAGCCGTATTCAAAATGCTAGACATTATTAATAAAAAACAAAGATAAAGTCTATTTTGTTATTTACAGTGTTTTATGCGGCAATGACTCAACTCTTCCAGCTGGTGTTACATAAACATAATCTAATTTTCTTTGTAAAGCTGTAATTGTTTCCGCGCCTGCGTAAGTTAGTCCAGATCGTAAGCCACCAATAATATCATCAACAATTAAATGATGATCGTCACGTAACGGTACTTCACAGGAAACTCCTTCAGCTGTTTTCCACTCATGCATGCCGCCCATAAAGTCTTCTTGAGCCTCACTTGAAGCCATACCACGGTAACGCTTTACCTTTTGTCCGTTTTCTTTAGTGACAACATCACCAGGTGTAACTGCCGTACCTGCAAGCATGCCACCAATCATCACAAAATCAGCACCAAAAGCCAATGCTTTAACAATATCACCAGGAGTTCTCAAACCACCATCAGCAACGATTGATCTATCTGTTCGAGAGCAATCCTCTATGCACGTTAACATCGGTAGTCCAAAACCCGTTTTAATCCGCGTTGAACAAACTGAGCCTCCACCAATCCCCGCTTTAATAATATCTGCTCCACAGGAAGCCAAGTAATCAGCACCAGCATAGGTTGCGACATTTCCCGCCATTAAGCAGGCTTCCGGTAACATTTCCCTAAGCTTCTTTAAAGTGGTTCCAACATATTTAGCATGTCCATGTGCAACATCAATACAAAAATAGTTCGCACCTGCATCTCTTAATGCTTCGGCACGAGACAATTCAGCATCACTACAACCTAAAGAAACAAAAGTATTTTCCTGGCAAGCTTTAAATTTTTTAACATTATCGTCTATGGTCATAAAGCGATGCAACACACCGATGCCTCCTTTAGAGGACATAAAATTGGCCATGCCTTCTTCTGTGACTGTATCCATATTTGAACTCATCACAGGTAGAGTAAGTGATAGCTTTCCTGTTTTATCTGTCATTGAGATATCAACTAATCTTCTAGACTCAAAATGGTTATAAGCTGGCACTAAAAGAATGTCATCAAATGTAATTGCCTTACGTTGCACAACAAGTCCCCTCGAAATTGTTCGTTTTTTTATGCCACAATTTGAACGCTTTTATGCGCTTAGGTCAATATAAAGATTGGAAAAAATTATTCCGCAAATTGGCTCGCTCTATTTTTTAAATAGAGCGAGCAATTCATTAGAAGGTCTTCAGAGATGAGCTCACGCTTTGCTTAAGCATTCGTTCTAGACTACATATTTTCTGCTGCAAAATCAGCCAATCGAGAGCGCTCTCCACGTAGAAGTGTCATATGTCCGCTATGCGCCCAGCTTTTAAATTTATCAACAGCATAAGTCAACCCAGAAGTAGTTTCTGTCAAGTAAGGTGTATCAATTTGTTTGATATCACCTAAACAAACAAGCTTAGTTCCTGGACCTGCTCTGGTAATTAACGTTTTCATTTGTTTTGAAGAAAGGTTTTGTGCTTCATCAATGATCACATATCGATTCAAAAACGTTCTTCCACGCATAAAATTAAGAGAGCGTATCTTAATACGATTTTGCAATAGATCTTGAGTCGCCACTCGCTCCCAAGGGTTTTCATTACTAGAGTCGTGTAACACCTCTAAATTATCAAGAAGTGCTCCCATCCATGGCGTCATTTTTTCTTCCTCGGTTCCTGGTAAAAAACCGATGTCCTCACCAACTGGAACCGTTACACGTGTCATCACAATTTCAACGTATCGTTTTTGATCGAGAACTTGTTGTAAGCCAGCAGCAACAGCAAGTAAGGTTTTACCGCTGCCTGCTGTCCCTTGAAGTGTGACAAAGTCAATTTCAGGATCCGTTAAAAGATTAAGCGCAAAATTCTGCTCACGATTACGTGCCGTAATTCCCCAAACTGAATTTTTGGATTGTGAGTAATCACGAGTCAACTCAATCGTTGCTTCCTGCTCACTATTTTTTCTAACAATGGCCGAAAAACTACCATCTTTAGTAGTGATACAATCGTTGGCCGTCCAATTGGCAACTTCAGGACCAGTTAAACAATAATAAGCTCGTCCCTCTTCTTGCCATGAAGACATATCTTTTGCATGCATATCCCAAAAGTTATCTTCAAGAAGATGCAACCCATTATGTAATAAATTGACATCATCCAAGACTTTATCATTGTGATAATCTTCAGCTGGAATACCAAGAATACCTGCTTTAATTCTTAGGTTAATATCTTTTGATACCAGTGTAACGGTACGCCCTGGTATTTGCTTTTGCAGAGCCAAAGCTGTAGCCAAAATTGTATTGTCTACTTTATTACCTGGTAATGCTTTTGGAATATCTAGTTCTAACTCATCCGTTTGAAAATAGAGCTTTCCTGAACAACTTTGACCATTATCCTGATTTAAATAGCTTGGAATTTGCAGTCCTTTAGCAATCTCATCGTGTGTTGCATGACTCATCAACTCAACCAACATTCGGTTAGTTTGCCGTACATTTCTGGCTACTTCTGAGACACCATTTTTATGACTATCTAACTCTTCTAAGACAACCATCGGTAAATATAAGTCATGCTCTTCAAATCGGAAAATTGCCGTAGGGTCATGCATGAGGATATTGGTATCAAGAACAAATAAACGTTTCGATTCGGACATAGCGCATCCTTTTTGCTAGTGAATGATTGTTGCCTTAATGGAAAGTAACTCTCTCCAATAAAACATCGAACGCCTCACTTTCATTCTATACCCAACAGAAATAAAAATGCTAGAGCTTATTTAGGTAACGAGCCTAAAGATTTTTAGTTAGCAGATAAATGACAGCTAAGAAGAAAAGAATTCGAAAAATGACCACATTAAAAGCTTCGCTGCTCATTGATAATACATTTTCAATGAGCATAGCATATCCGTCACTAACTAGCGAAAGCTTGATAACAGAGACTCACCAACATATTGGGAAATAAACCCAAAATCAATAGAGCTAACGCATTAACACTATACACAATAGAAAGTGCTGATGATGGTTGTAGTTCCATCTCATTATCTGGGGCATCAAAATACATCGTTTTGATAATTCGTAAATAGTAATAACCGCCAACTACTGCAAAAATCATAGCAACAACGGCCAAAGTTACTAATCCAGCATCAACTAACGATTTTATGATTAAAAGCTTAGCAAAGAAGCCGACTAATGGAGGTACACCTGCCATTGATAGAAGGACCAGTAGCATCATGGCCGCTAAAAGTGGCGAGCGTTGGTTTAATCCCTTCAGATCATCAATATGTTGACTATCAAATCCGGATCGACTCAATAGCAGTAGTAAGCCAAACGAAGCAACAGCCATTAAGCTATAAACCAATGTATAAAAAAGTGAGGCAGAAAATCCAGCTTGTGTTCCACTTAAAAAGCCCATCAGCACATAGCCCATATGCGAAATACCCGAATATGCAAATAGTCTTTTTAAATTGCTCTGATAAATAGCAAATACATTACCTAAAATGACTGATAATACGCTTATCACAACAATTAACGGCTGCCACTTTTGATGCATAAACGGTAATGCAAAAGCCAACAAGCGAAAAGCCATACCCAGCGCCGCCAGTTTGGGCGCACTGCTAATAAAGATGGTAACAGCTGTTGGAGAGCCTTCATAAACATCTGGTGCCCACATATGAAACGGCACTGTTGCCAATTTAAAGGCTATAGCTAACATTAGAAACACAACCGAAAATGAAAACAGCAACAAATGTGATGCCCAAATAGCCCCTGCACGTGTAGCAATTTCAGAAATTGCCAAAGTACCTGTTGCGCCATAAAGCATGCTCATGCCATACAACATCATTCCCGAAGCAACAGCACCCATAACAAAATATTTAAGTGCTGCCTCAATCGTCTTCTCATCCTTTCGTTTCAGTGCGATCATTGCATAGAGGGGTAAGGACATTAATTCTAGGCCTAAATAAATCGTTAGCAAATTATAGGCAGAAACTAAAACCATCATACCTAATATTGAAAAAAGTCCTAATATATAAAAGTCTCCAAAGGGTATGTCTCGCTCTTCAACATACGTACGTGAATAATAAAAAGAGAAAAAAGCAGAGACATAGATAAATAGCTTTAATAATACTGAAACGTCATCACTAACGAATAAACCATTAAAATGTGTTGAGCGAAACTCGCCACATTGCAAGAAGCTAAGGACAAACAACAAAATAAGCGCAATTTGTGCGACAACATAAGTTGCAGAACGACAACGCTCACTTAAAAAAAGCTCAGTTACAATAGCTAAGCATGCAAATATTAACAGTAAAATTTCAGGCGTAACTGGTATGATATCTACCCACTGGAATGTCATCACTTAACTACCTCACTATAACTTAGATACTTGGCTCAATGCCAAAATGTGATCAACCGATTGATGCATCAAATTCAAAACAGGCTCAGGATATATTCCCATTAACAATACACAGGCTGCCAGAATTACAAACGATAAACGCTCGAAGCCAGAGATGTCTTTTAGCTTTGCCACATTTTCATTTGCAATTTCACCAAATATGGCTCGTTTGTACATCCATAATGTATATCCTGCTCCTAAGATTAACGTTGTTGCTGCAAGAAATGCTGTCCAAAATCCTGCTTTCATAGCTCCAAGTATGACCATAAATTCACCGACAAAGCCCGAAGTTCCAGGAAGCCCTGCATTTGCCATTGCAAACAACATTAAAAAGGAGGAAAAAACAGGCATGGTATTAATGATCCCACCAAAGTCTTTAATTGCTCGCGTATGCATTCGGTCATAGATAAAGCCAACACCTGCAAACATACCACTAGAAACAAAAGCATGTGAAATCATCACGATGATCGCACCCTCCATAATCAGTGCAGCATCTTTGATGCTGCCTGTCTGTTTGGCAATAACAAAACCAGCAAAGCACCCTAAGGTGACAAAACCCATATGCGAAATAGAAGAGTAAGCAATTAACTTTTTCATATCAGTTTGTACAATTGCAACCAAACCAATATAGATAACTGCAATCAGAGATAATGTAATCATCAATGGCGCGTAATGGAAGCACGCATCAGTCACTATTGGCAAACTAAAACGCAAAAATCCGTAACCCCCTAATTTTAACAAAACTGCGGCTAGGGCAACGGACCCGCCTGCTGGCGCTTCTGTATGTGCATCCGGCAACCAAGTATGTACCGGCCACATAGGGATTTTAATAGCAAAACCAAAGAAAAATGCGAAAAAAATGAGCGTTTGTGCATGCATGGATAGCTTCAGATCATAAAACTTAGCGATATCGAAACTTCCAGCATGACTTGCCAAATATAAAAAGGCCACAAACATTAAAACTGAGCCGAAAAAAGTATATAAGAAAAATTTAATCGCCGCATAAATACGATTGCTACTGCCCCATACACCAATGATGATGTACATAGGAACTAAAGTTGCTTCCCAAAAAATATAAAAAACCATTGCATCAAGCGATGCAAACACACCCACCAACAGACCTTGCATGATTAAAAAAGATGCTAGATACAGACCAAGACGATTAGAGATACTGCTCCACGTTGAGAGCACAACAATAAGCGAGGTAAAAATACTCAATAAAATCATCAATAATGATAAGCCATCAATCCCAAGCGCGTAATGAATACCCAAACTTGGAAACCAAGTCGCATGCTCAACAAACTGCATCCCCTCACGTGACGCATCAAATTGCAATAGCATCGGAATGGTCAATAACATAGACACTAAGATAGTCACTAAAGTAAAAGAACGTGCGATATTCGGCTTATTATCATCGGCAAAAAACAATAGTGAAATACCACAAAGAATGGGAAGCCATATTAAAACCGATAAGATATGTTGCATCATTTTATTAACCTAATAACAGCCAAACTAAAAGCCCAATCATACTAACCACCATCACAAACAAGTAATGATATAAATAACCGTTTTGTAACACAGGACTTTGACGTGAGAATAAACCAACGATACGCGCACTACCGTTGACAAAAAAACCATCGATAAAAAGCTTATCACCGATTTTGTAGAATAATTTTCCCATGCTTAAACACAAGGGAACTAAAATCTTTTCGTTGAATGCATCAAACCCATACTTGCTCATTAAGATTTGATAAACCCACTTAAATCTCTTTGCTAATACCTCAGGCAATGTTGGTTTTGCGATATAACAAACCCAAGCGACAAAAATACCAGCAATCGTTAACCAAAATGTTTTTGATAGCACTGAGTGAAGTGCCAATGATAACGCATGGGTTTCGTCAGGTTCAAATTGAGATAATACATTATGATTAGGAAGAATCGTTATTGCATTATGCAATAATGGCTCTTTCGCAAACAACATAGAATGGAATAACCACATACCTAAAAAGATTGAGGGGACAGCCAAAATAACCAATGGTAACCAAACCACCATAGGCGACTCATGCAGATGAGACTTAGTCTGTGCATCCATACGCTCTTTGCCATGAAAGGTCATAAATAACAGTCGAAAAGAATAAATTGCTGTGACCATTGCACCCATAGCAACACAAAAATAAGCATAATGACTACCATAAATATGGCTTAATCCAACAGCGTTGATAATTGTATCTTTAGAATAAAACCCTGCAAAAGGCGGAATAGCACAAAGAGCGAGTGACCCAATGACCATACAGATATAAGTAATCGGCATATATTTGTAAAGACCGCCCATTTTACGCATATCCTGCTCGTGGTGCATACCAATAATCACACTACCAGCACCTAAAAATAACAGTGCCTTAAAGCAAGCATGGGTTGCAAGGTGAAAAATACCAGCGCTATACGCTGAGACACCCATGGCCACCATCATATACCCAAGCTGCGAAAGCGTTGAATATGCAACCACTCTTTTAATATCGTGCATTACAATGCCTAATATACCCGTAAATAAAGCACCCGTTGCACCGATAATGAGTACAGTGCTCAGTGCTGTCTCGGATAACTCAAACAAAGGAGACATTCTAGCGACCATAAAGACACCTGCGGTTACCATGGTAGCAGCATGTATCAATGCCGAAATAGGCGTTGGGCCTTCCATTGATTCTGGAAGCCAAACATGCAAAGGCACTTGCGCCGACTTACCCATAGCACCAATAAACAGGCAAATACAAATCACTGTTACCAATGACCAAGCGTGTCCAGAAAATAATACAATCGATTGCTGACTTAATTGTGTTGCTGACTTAAAGACAGATGCATAATCTAAGCTACCAGCAAATGACAACACTAAGCCAATACCAAGAATAAAGCCAAAGTCTCCTACACGATTAACTAAAAAAGCTTTCATGTTGCCTGAAATTGCAGAGGGTTTTTTATACCAAAAACCAATCAGCAAATAAGAAACTAAACCGACTCCTTCCCAACCAAAAAACAACTGCAGGAAATTATTCGCGGTAACAAGCATAAGCATTGCAAACGTAAACAATGAAATATAGCTAAAAAAACGTTGATAACCGTCATCATCAGCCATATAGCCAATACTATAAATATGCACTAAGAATGAAACAAAGGTGACCACAACGAGCATTAAAGCCGTCAATGAGTCAATTAGGAAACCAACATGAAAATCATAGGGGAAATAACCTCCACCAGATGCCCATGTATATAAGTTTTCATTAAATGGCGTATGTCCATAAAACAAGAACTCATAACACAAATAACAAGAGAATAAGAATGAGATCAGTACTAATCCGATCGTTATAAAATGCGCGCCAACTCTACCTACTTGCTGTCTAAATAGACCCGCAATTATAGCACCTAAAAGAGGCGCCAATATAATGACTAAACAAATCGCTTGTGTGGTCATAAACTACCCCTTCAATGAACTCATATTATCAATAGCAATATCTTGGCGGTTACGGTAAAGCAACATGACAAGCGCCAGCCCGATAGCAGCTTCTGCAGCAGCAACGGTCAGAATAAAAAAGACAAACACTTCACCAGAGCTATCATTTAAGAAGTGTGATAAAGCAATAAAATTGGTATTAACTGCTAACAGCATAAGTTCTAATGACGTCAAAATCAGAATAATATTTTTTCTATTGATGACGATACCCACTAAACTTAGAGCAAATAAAATTGCACTGAATATCATGTAATGAGATAACGTTAACATTTGGTGTTCCTACTTACTGTTCTGTTGATTTATCATATGCTGACATTTTTACTATACGCAATCTGTCTTCTTTTCTGGTAAGCACCTGTTTTAGTACACTTTGTCGCTTATCACGATACGTCGCTCGGTGCGCCATTGATATTGCTGCAATAATAGAAACCAATAAAATAACTGCCGCAATCTCACATGCATAAGCAAAGTCCACATACAACTTGAGGCCTAAAGCTTCGGTGTTGGTTAAAGCCATCAATGACTCTTGCCCTTTAAATATTAAGCTTGTTGGATAAACCTTGTAGACTAAACCAACTATAGTCGTCACCACAAATAATAAAAAAGGTGCGTAATAAACAAAACGCTTCTTCATTGAGTCGGCATCTACATTAATCATCATGACTACAAATAAAAATAGCGTCATCACTGCGCCCACATAAACCAGTACCAAAATAAGTGCTAAGAACTCTGCTTGTACTAAAATCCAGATAGCAGCTGATGAAAAAAAGACTAACACCAAGGCTAAAACTGCTTTTACAGGATTATTCATGGTAATCACCATAACAGCAGCACTGATTGCTACAAATGCAAATAAATAAAACAAAACATTTACCACTTCGTTTGCCATCATTAATCCCCTTAGCGGTACTTCTCATCGAGCGCCCTATCTGCGGCAAGCTTTGACTCCATCATGTCGCCCACAGCTAAAAGCTTCTCTTTAGTCATAATATTTTGTCCACGCTCACTGATATGATACTGATGAATCGGCGTAACAACGATAGAATCTACTGGACAAGACTCTTCACAGAAACCACAGTTAATACACTTAAACATATCTATGTCATAACGTGTTGTTCTACGCGACCCATCTTCACGCTCCTCAGCCTCGATAGTAATAGCAAGAGCAGGACATACTGCTTCACATAACTTACATGCAATACAGCGCTCTTCTCCATTAGGATAACGCCTTAAAGCGAGAAGGCCACGAAATCGAGGTGATAAAGGCAAAGCCTCTTCAGGAAATTGAATCGTTTCCTTTTTCTTTAAAAAATACCGACCTGTTACCCATAGCCCCTG
This sequence comes from Gammaproteobacteria bacterium, assembly GCA_030428185.1. Classification (GTDB taxonomy): domain Bacteria; phylum Pseudomonadota; class Gammaproteobacteria; order Legionellales; family Legionellaceae; genus JAUICE01. The sequence continues at coordinate 21,267 of JAUICE010000011.1, read as the reverse complement.
TAACAGCTCATAAAGCGTAAAGCTTTTTATATAGTGTTTAATATATCGAATCGCTTTTTTCATAAAGTTAAAACCATGGTTTTACATGAGCCAAGACCATTGCTGCAGTCACTACAAGCCAAACAATCGTCGTTGGAATTAATACTTTCCACCCCAAACGCATGATCTGATCATAGCGATATCGCGGGAAGGTTGCTCTAATCCACAAATAAACAAATAGAAAGAAACTCGTCTTAAGAATTAACCAGATTGAACCTGGAACAAATGAGAAAAGAGCGCTCAAACCTGGGATGCCGTCAAATGGTGACTGCCAACCGCCCAAAAATAATAACGCTAACATGATAGAAATCAAAATCATGCTGGCATATTCAGCGAGAAAAAATAAACCAAAACCTATTGCTGAATACTCAACATGGAAACCTGCCACGATTTCTGACTCACCCTCAGCCATATCAAAAGGAGCGCGATTCGTTTCAGCAATACCTGCTATCCAAAATACCATAAACAAGGGTAGTAAAGGTAAAAACCACCAGTGCCAAATTCCCCCTGCCTGTGACTCTACAACAGCCGTTAAGTTCATACTACCTGAGGCCAATAAGACGCCTATTAGAGCAAATCCCATGGCAATTTCATAGGAAACTGTTTGTGCTGCTGAGCGTAACGCACCAAAAATAGCATATTTAGAATTTGATGCCCATCCAGCTATCAGTAGCCCATACACACCCAATGAACTCATTGCAAAAATATAAAGTACGCCCGCATTAATATTTGCAAGCACAACGCCAGGCTGAAAAGGAATCACAGCCCAGGCTGCTAAGGCCGGGGTAAGTGTAAATAATGGTGCAACAAAAAACAAATAGCGATTAGATGACTTTGGGATCACAATTTCTTTAAATAGCATTTTAAAGAGATCGGCAAAAGGCTGTAGCAATCCAAAAGGCCCTACACGATTCGGTCCAATCCGTGATTGAATATAGCCAATAACCTTGCGCTCAAAAAATGTTAAATAAGCAACTGCAATCAGTAACGGCAATACTAACGCAATTATTTCAATGACTGTCCAGATTAAATGATAAATATCTGTCATTACTTCACCTTAATTGCCGCAAACGCATCTCCTAAGTCCACAGTCTCTGGCCAAGCATTTGCAACCGAGATAGAACCTTGAGCAATACGTTCATCTGAAATTAGGGGCAATGTTATCTCAATCTGCCCTTGAGAGATAGTCACACTATCACCTAAAAAATGTGCCTTTATAGTATCTGGATGCATTCTTGCCTCACAAACATCCGCTGACGCACTAGATTGCAGAGGCATCGCCTGCCGAACCAGCGTATCATTACGATAAAGTGGCCATACTCCAATTCTCGTCACAGCTTTTGGGTTTACATCAGCTGTTGACTCCGGAATAAATAATTCTGGCTCCACAAATTCGCTAAGCTTTTCTTCACGCTTAAGGTCGTTAAGCACATCTTCTGTTGAATCATACTCAAAATCTGGTGCATCAAATAAGTTCCCAAGCACTCTGAGCACTTTCCACGCTGGTCTCGCTTCACCAGGTGGTGGTACTAAACCTCTGAATGTTTGCCAGTCATCTTGGCAGTTCACATAAGTACCTGATGTTTCACTAAAGCTTGCAACTGGCAATAATATATCTGCACAATCTAGCAGAGAGTCTGTTTTAACAGTTGTGAACATCACAACAAACTCAGCGGCCAATAGTGCTTGTCTTGCCATATATGGATTTGCAAAATCAAACTCTGGTTCGATATGTAATAACAAATATGCTTTTAATTTATTTTCTAATGCCGCTCGGGCGTTAAGGCCTTCGGTTCTAGTCGCTTGTCCATAGGGCTTTCTTAATGGAAGTAATCCTGCATATGCACAACCCGCTGCATTTGGACCTTCTGTTAAATGAATAACTTTTGTTTGTGTGTATTTTTCTATGAGTTTGACAAGCGAACGTATGGTTGCTGCCTCAGGATGATTTTGCGCAATAGCCCCTAAAATAAGAACCGATTGATCTTCAGAAGCTAGACCTTGCAAGTAATCACTAGACTCAAGCTTAACATCACAAAGTGCTAACAATTGATGTTCTTTTTCAGTTAGTGAGTGCGTTGAAAGGAGTTTTGCTGCAATGGCTAGTAACTGTTTCACCATTTGATTTGGCGATACAATATTTTCATATTCAATTTCAGTATGTAGCTCAAAGCGAACAGGGTTAAGCATCCCTATTTGTGCTCCAAGTAGACCTGCTTTCCTAACTCTAAGAGCAAGTAGTGGTACCTCGCGCAATAAATCAGAACCAACAATAAAAATATGTTTCGCGCCATCAATTGCCGAGACATTAACACTGCTAATTGGCGCCTTGGTCAAGTGAAGATCATCCCTGAAGTCACTTTGATGTAAACGATAATCTAAATTATTCACCTCTAAGTGGCGAGACAGTTTCTGTAATAAAAATGCTTCTTCAGTCGTTGCTTGTGGTGATGCAAACGCTGCCACATCATCAGCACCATATTTTTCTAAAATACGTTTTAAGCCCTTAACCGTATGTTCAAATGCCTCTTCCCAACTGACTTCTCTCCAGATGCCATCTTCTTTCAACATAGGAGACTCTAGACGCTGTGGCGCCTTTAAACCCGTATAGGCGAATCTATCCCTATCTGAAAGCCATGTTTCATTAATTGACTCATTTTCCTTAGGTAACACACGCATCACTTCATCTCTTCTCACATGAACATGAAGATTGCTACCCAAGCAGTCATGAGGACTCACACTATCATACTGTGTCAGTTCCCACGGGCGTGCATGAAACCGATAAGGCTTAGAAGTTAAAGCGCCAACAGGACAAAGATCAATAATATTTCCAGAGACTTCAGATGTCATGGCATGCTGTACATACGTTCCAATTTGCATATGCTCACCACGACCAGTAGCGCCCATTTCTCGTACACCTGCGACCTCCTCACCGAAGCGAACACAACGCGTACACTGAATACAACGTGTCATTTCTGTTGAAATTAAAGAGCCTAAATCATCATCAACTACGGAGCGCTTTCCCTCAGTAAATTGAGAAACATCCTGACCATAGCCCATGGATACATCTTGTAACTCACACTCACCACCTTGATCGCAAATAGGACAGTCTAGAGGATGGTTAATAAGTAAAAATTCCATTACCGCCTTTTGTGCCATGCGTGCTTTTTCAGACTTAGTAAACACTTTCATGCCATCAGTGACTGGTGTCGCACAAGCAGGTAATGGTTTAGGTGCTTTTTCCACCTCTACAAGGCACATACGACAATTTGCCGCAACAGAAAGTTTTTTATGGTAACAGAATCTCGGTATTGAAATGCCTTCTTCATCAGCAACTTCAATAACCATTTTTCCGCTTTCAACTTCTATTCTTTTGCCATCGATTTCAATTGTTGCCATGGTTCAACCTTTATGCTTTTTACACTAGACAACATTTGTTGTCGATGTGATATTTAAACTCATCGTGGAAAGTATTTAAGAAACTTTGTACTGGCCATGCTGCAGCCTCGCCAAGGGCACAAATAGTCCGCCCCTCTATTTTATTTGCAACATCCATTAGTCTATCTAGATCTTTAGGTTCTCCCTGACCGTTCTCAATGCGAGATAGGATCCGAGCCATCCAACCAGTTCCTTCCCGACAAGGTGTACATTGCCCACATGACTCATGAGCATAGAACTTAGCGAGACGTAGTAAGGCACCAACCATACAGGTTGTCTCGTCCATAACAATTACCGCACCAGAACCTAGACCCGAACCTGCCTTTTGTAGGCTATCGAAGTCCATATCCAAATTCATGATAACTTCCGCTGGTAATATCTTCATAGAAGAACCACCAGGAATAACCGCTTTTAATTTACGACCATCTTTCATGCCACCTGCCAATTCAAGCAATGTTTTAAATGGTGTACCTAGAGGGACTTCAAAGTTTCCTGGTTTATTAACATGTCCTGATACGCAAAATATTTTAGTACCGCCATTATTCGGTTTTCCTAAATTCAAGAACCACTCACTACCATGCTCCAGTATGGGTGGCACAGATGCATAGGTTTCCGTATTGTTAATTGTTGTTGGACGGCCATACAAACCATAATTCGCAGGAAATGGTGGTTTAAACCTAGGCTGCCCCTTTTTTCCTTCCAGTGAATTTAACAGCGCTGTTTCTTCACCACAAATATAAGCTCCTGCGCCAAGATGATTATGTAAATCAAAGTCAACGCCTGAACCTTGAATGTCTTTACCTAGAAGGCCAGCTTGATACGCCTCTTGTAATGCAGACTCCATTGCCGCAAAAGGCTCAAGGAATTCTCCACGAATATAGTTATAGCCAACCGTTGCGCCCATCACGTAACCACCGATGGCCATACCCTCAATAAGCTGATGAGGATTTTGACGTAAAATCTCTCTGTCTTTACATGTTCCTGGCTCACCTTCATCGGAATTACATACAACATACTTTTGGCCTGGTACATTGCGGTTCATAAAACTCCACTTTAGCCCGGTAGGAAAACCAGCCCCACCACGGCCTCTTAACGCAGATGCTTTAAGTTTGGCAATAATTTCTTCTGGTGGTGTTTTTTCTTTTAAGATTTTTTCCCAAACTTTATACCCACCAACACTTTTGTAAGATGCCAGTGTATGGGGCTCATCTAAATGTAATGTACGATAACAAACTTGATTTAGCTCAACCATTTCTTCACTCATCGTCTTTCTGACTATTTTGACTGCGATAATGCTCAATGATCTCATCAAGCTTTTCGTTGGTTAAATTATCGTGGTAACGATGACCAACTTGCATTACAGGCGCCCTAACACAAGCACCCAAACACTCAACTTCTCTCAATGTAAACAAACCGTCTTCAGTGGTCTCACCAACATTGATTTTTAACTGCTCAGATAAATGCTTAACTGTGTGCTCTGCATCTCGTAATTTACAGGAAATATTAGTGCATACTTCCAAAAGGTGCTTACCATGAGGCTTGTGCTCATACATAGTATAGAAACTTGCCACCTCATATACTGCAATGGCAGGCATATCCAAATATTTTGCAACAGCATCCATGCGCGCCTCATTCAGATAACCTTGTGATTTTTGCACAATCATCAACGTCTGCATCACTGCAGATTGCTTTTGATCTTCTGGATACTTCGCCACCCACTTATCGACTTCTTGTAAGTCGGTTTCATTTAATAAATCTTTTAATTCAATAGTCATCGATTGTTTTCGCCAATTATCTATCGATTTCACCAAACACAATATCTTGGCTTGCTAAAATAGCAACACCATCTGCAAGCATATGCCCACATGCCATCTCATGGAAAGCACTTAAGTGTGCAAAACCGGGGGCACGAATTTTCATACGATATGGTTTATTAGACCCATCGGACAATAAATATATGCCAAACTCCCCCTTCGGGGCTTCTACTGCAGAGTAGACTTCACCTTCAGGAACACAATAACCTTCCGTGAATAATTTAAAGTGATGAATCAAAGCTTCCATATCATGTTTCATGGTTACTCTGCTTGGAGGAGACACTTTATAATCATCAATTTTTACAGGACCCTCATTCTCACGGAGCCACTCAATACATTGCCGTATAATACGATTTGACTGACGCATCTCTTCAACACGCACCAAATATCTATCATAACAATCGCCATTTGTCCCAACAGGGATATCAAAGTCAACTTTGTCATAAACAGCATAAGGTTGTTTTTTACGTAAGTCCCACGCAATACCAGATCCTCTTAGCATTGGGCCGGAAAAACCGTTAGCTAATGCTCGTTCTGGTGATACCACACCAATATCAACGGTTCTTTGCTTCCAAATACGATTATCAGTCAACAATGTTTCGTACTCATCCACACACTTAGGAAAACGCTCTGTAAAATCCCAAAGGAAATCTAAAAGAGAACCCTGCCTATTTTCATTCCTTTTATTCGTTTCTTTTTCATTATGCCAACGTGATGGTTTATATTGTGGCATGCTATCGGGTAAATCGCGTGCAACACCACCAGGACGATAATACGTTGCATGCATTCTCGCGCCAGAAACAGCCTCATAAGCATCGAATAAATCTTCACGCTCTCTAAAGCAGTATAAAAAAATCGTCATTGCGCCAATATCTAGCGCAGTTGCTCCAAGCCATAGTAAGTGATTTAAAATCCGTGTCACTTCATCAAAGAGTGTACGGATATATTGTGCACGAATAGGTGCGTCGACACCGATTAGTTTCTCTATCGCACGCACATACGCATGCTCATTACACATCATGGAAACATAATCCAGCCTATCCATATAACCAATACTCTGGTTGAACGGTTTCGTTTCAGCAAGCTTCTCAGTTGCTCGATGTAATAAGCCGATATGTGGATCTGCTCTTACAATAGTTTCACCATCTAGTTCTAAAACCAAACGTAAAACACCGTGTGCAGCAGGATGCTGAGGACCAAAGTTTACCGTATAGTTTTTTATCTCAGCCATTATGCATCACCCGTATTTTCACTATAGCGACTATCGCGACGAATTACTTTAGGAACTAAAACCCTAGGCTCTATATCAACTGGTTCATAAACGACCCTTTCGGCTTTAGCATCATAACGCATTTCTACATGCCCACTTACCGGGAAGGATTTTCTAAACGGATGACCGATGAATCCATAGTCGGTTAAAATTCGTCTTAAATCATCATGTCCTTCAAATAATATTCCAAACAAATCATAAGCTTCACGCTCAAACCAACTGGCTGCTGGCCAAAGTGAACATGCTGTTTTAACAATTGGAAGCTCATTATCACAAAATGCGCGCACTCTAATGCGCCAATTGTGTGTAGTAGACAGTAGATGGTAAACCACTGCTAATTTTGGCGTGACTTCAACCGACTGCCTATCGACACCTCGACTAAACCCTTGAAAAGTGACTTCCGTAGTTTCCCATTCACCTTGACCATAAGTAGCATAATCAACACCACATACATCTACTAAAACGTTAAAATCAAGGTGTTTGTCATTTTTTAAATACGAAAGCACTAAAAAAAGATTATCGGGATCAGTCTCTAGCGTGATATCCATTTTCGTTACAAGATAGCGAATAGTCGCCTCATCTAAACTTGATTTTAATTGTGCTAGTAATTGTTCACTCATGTATTAAATCCTATCAATTACGGATTTGTGTCGAATTTTATTTTGCAATTGAATGATGCCATAAAGTAGTGCTTCAGCTGTTGGTGGACAGCCAGGAACATAAACATCAACAGGAACGATACGATCACAACCTCTAACCACAGAGTAAGAGTAATGATAATAACCACCCCCATTTGCACAAGAGCCCATAGAAATAACCCACCTAGGCTCTGGCATTTGATCGTAAACTTTTCGTAACGCTGGCGCCATTTTATTACATAAAGTGCCAGCAACAATCATAACATCTGATTGCCTTGGGCTTGGCCTGAAAATAATACCAAATCGATCGAGATCATAGCGTGAGGCTCCAGCATGCATCATTTCAACTGCACAACACGCCAAACCAAATGTCATTGGCCACATTGAGCCACTTCGAGCCCAACCAACCAGCTTGTCAACAGAGGTGGTCAAGAAGCCTTCTTTCTGTAACTCACCTACTCCCATTCCAGCGCCCCTCTTTTCCACTCATAGATAAACCCCACAACCAAAAGGCCTAAAAAGAGCATCATCACCGAAAAACCAGCCCAACCAATTTTTCTTAATACCACAGCCCATGGCACAAAAAATGCCGTTTCTAAGTCAAAAATAATGAATAAAATCGCAACAAGATAGAAGCGTACATCAAAAGGTATATGCGCGTTTTCAATTGGCTCAAAGCCACATTCATAGGTAGATAATTTTTCTTTATCCGGCTTATACTCTCCGAGCAAGGAGCCCGCTGCCATCATGGCAACCCCTAGACCTAACCCAATAATAATGAATAGCAAAATGGGTAAATATTCGTTCAACATAAAATGCTCATCTCACTTCAATTGACGTGTATAACTTACTAAATTGGTGCCGAAGGCCGGACTCGAACCGGCACGACCTTATGGTCACTGCCCCCTCAAGACAGCGTGTCTACCAATTCCACCACTTCGGCAGATTTAAAATTTGCGCTTACTTATGCTGTTGCTTTCCACTTGGCAGCGGAACATCATCCGTCTTATGGATCTGTTTCGACTCAACAGGTAACACTGTGTGACTCGAGCGATATTGAGTCGACACAATATAACCCAATGTCAAACTGGTCGCAAAGAATAATAGCGCGAGCCCCCCGGTTAACTTAAATAAAAAGCCACCGGTTCCCTGGCTACCAAAGACTGTATTCGACGCTCCAGAACCAAAAGCTGCGCCAATATCAGCACCTTTACCTTGCTGAATTAACACCAAGCCAATGATTGCAACAGCGACAATGACATGAATGATTAACAGTAATTGATACATTTCAATATTTCCAAAAATTTCTGAATGTTTAGTGATGCACCACCGATAAGCCCACCATCGATATCTCGCATAGAAAATAGTGTGCTTGCATTTGTCTCATTCACACTACCCCCATAAAGGATGGGTAGTTTAGCAGCAATTTCTTCATCACGCACGGATACAAGCTCACGTATATGAGCATGTACTGCCTGTGCTTGATCTGCAGTTGCTGTTTTACCGGTTCCGATAGCCCACACAGGTTCATAGGCAACCACTACATCGGCAAGTAATGTAACATTATCAAGCACATTAGCCAACTGCCTTTCAATGACTTGATGTGTTGTTTGTGCATTTTTCTCGTCAATTGTTTCACCCACACACAAAATGGGTTTCAACCCCACATCAAGTGCGGCTTTGAGCTTAGCAAACACTAGGTCATCATCTTCAGCAAAGAAAGTCCTTCTCTCTGAATGCCCAATAATTAAATAACTAGCGCCACAATCTTTAAACATCTTCGGTGAAAGCTCACCTGTTCTAGCACCTGACTGTTCATAATAAGCATTTTGGCCACCTAGAAAAACTTGAGCATTTAACAGACCGTGCAATGCATTAAGATAAATCGCCGGAGGACAGATGATACATCTAGCCAAAGCAGATGATTGCTTTACTTCGTTTAATGCGCAAGCCAACTTTGCAACAAAAGCAGAGTCACCATTCATTTTCCAGTTTGCTGCAACAATTTTAGGACGCATTTGTATAAGCTAAGTATATTTAAAATTAACAGGCCGAGAGCTTAGCGAACTCACGCTTTAAATGCAATCATAGTTTAAGGTCTCTCCCTATTTCAGGCTTAGCGTTTGTCCTGTTTGGCAAAGCTCAAAACGTGCATTATGAAAGGACATGCGTATAATACCCCGCGTCAGAGCAAAAATTAACCAGACACAGTAAATATTGAAGTCTAAAAACGCGCATTACGAAAGAATAGGGGTATAAAGCAATCGATATGGCAATACACTCTCTAAAATTAAAAAAATTTTATAAACGAAATAAATCTAGAGCCACCCAGTTTGGCGCTATATTCAATCAAACATCCACTGGACTGCTGGTCATGGAACATCTTTGGGTTACTTTGTTTTTAACTCCTGCACTTATTGCCACTAGCTTTATATCCAAAGATGTCATTATCATGGCCGCTAATATGTTATTAGCACTTGGGTATGTCAGCAACTTTATATATCGTGTTTTTCACCGAGATGTTAGCACTGCTGAGCTACTGATCACGACTATCTGTATCACTGCACTTACAGTTGTTAGTATTTATTTTGCGCCCGCACTTGGCTTAGTCGGAACGCTTGCCATACTAGCTAAAGTCAATCTTATCGCAACCAGTTTAAATGGGTTTTTTCTTGCACGAAATTTTCTTATCCCTCCGTTAAAAAAAGGTTTTGATACCATCTGTCGTAAGCTAGGTATTCAAAGTAAGAGAGAATACTATCAACAATCACCTTTAACCCGTAAAGAAAACGGCCATATCATACGAAATCTACTAACGACACACTATAGTAACGACGAGGAGCCCTTGAACAATTATGACGAAAAGCTCTCTCGTTTTAATAAGCTCATTCAAATTCTCTGTCGTTATATGAATAAATATCATGAAAAGCCATTTGGCAGTGTCAAAAGAGCAAAAGAAATTAGTGAACTTGAAAGTAGAATTGATGATCTTGTTCTTCTTGGTGATGCAACTAAAGCAATATCATTTATTAAAAGGAAAATTAATTATAAACGTGAAAAAATAGCACAGTTAGAAAGTGCAAAAAAAATTAGTACAGAAGAAGAAAGTAAAGATGCACCTGATTATGAAAAATTAAAGCCCTTTTTTAGCAATATAGACGCTCAAAAAAGCAGCTCTTTATTTTTTAAGAGTGCAACAGAGTTATTAACAAATGAAATTTCAAGGCAACAACAAAAAATTATTGACTTAGACAGCTCATTACCGCAAGTTAATCATTAAGGCATAAAATAAGTGCTTCCACGGACAGGGGTATATACCCCTGTCCTTTCATAATGCATGTTTTTGAGCTTTGCCAAATACTCAATCTTTGGTATTTTTCTCAATCGGAATGGAATAACCATTCCTTAGTCGAAAAATCCAAACCTTAATCATTTGACTGCGCTCAACCTACAAGCTAACTATAAGATTTATTAAAACTTTCTATAACGTTAGACAAAAAGATTTACCTGTGGATAGAGAGATTAAATTTGAGTAATAACAAAGTCTATTGCGATAATTTAATCTCTTTAGACCACAGTAAATATTGAAGTCTAAAACGTACATTATGGAAGGACAGGGGTATAAATGAGCACTATCGCACTTTTAAAGCAAAGTGATAATACGATAAAGCAGCTATCAGTTGATGAAATCAACAACTGGCAACCAAGTGATGGATATCTATGGATACATGTTAATCCAAATGATAAAAGCATTTTACGATCATTAAAGAAAAAAGGTCACCTTTCAAATTTACATTTAGAACGCATTTGGCGCGATGAAGTAAGAACACAAGCGACAACATACGAAAATAGCTTTTATTGTATTTTACGAGCACCAAACCCTATAAAGGGTTCAGAAGAAGATATGATATCTATTAGGATCTGTGCACTTCAACATCTGACCATTTCCTACATGCGCCAACAATATGAAATGCTAAACCCAATTATTAATACATTTACCCAAGGCGAAAAAACGTTATCATTTGACGAAATTTTCCTCTCTATTTCAGAGCTCATTATGGAAAGTGTTTCTCACCATAGTGAAGTACTGACAGAGGAAGTTGATGAAATTGAAGATTTACTGTTAGAGCAAAGTCATGCTAATTTGCTTGATGATATTACTCACCTTCAGCGAAAACTATTAACTTATAGGCGCTACCTAATCCCATTAAAAGATACCATGAAACGCCTACTTGATATGAAGTTCACATTTATTTCAAGCGAACTTGCGCTCAGGCTTCACCCCGCCGTTGATAACATCATTCGCTCTTTAGAAAATACTGAACTCAATAAAGAAAAGTGTTATTTGTTTATGCAAATGCTTTCAAATTCAATAACGAATCAGCTCAACAATCGTATATACCTATTCTCTCTTATTGCGGTAATTTTTTTACCTATTACAGCTATCTCTGGTATTTTTGGTATGAATGTTGGAGGGTTACCTTTTATTAACACAGTTAGTGGATTTGGGATAGTGCTATTTATTATGACATTTATCACTGCTCTGCTTTTAGTGATGCTAAAAAGAAGTCAGTGGTTATAAATTTGTGCTCAATTTTTGCATAAATATTTAGATTAAAAATCTAAAATATGAGGATATCTAACGATGGATAGTACAATACAACCTGTAAAAAAAATTCTCGTTGTTGGGGCAGGAATTGCTGGGCCCACTGTTTGCTATTGGTTAGATAAATATGGCTTTAAACCTGAGCTAATTGAGAAAGAACCATCTATACGAACTGGTGGATTTGCCATTGATATTCGTGGGATCGCTGTAGATATAGTAAAAAAAATGGACATTTATCAATCTATTTTCGATCAGCGCACTACCATAAACACAGGTCGTTATGTCGATAAAAACAATCAAACCGTTAGTGAAGACGATGGAGAAACCTCGGGCTTTAGACAAGGAGAAGACGTAGAAATTTTAAGAGGCCATCTGGTTGAAATTTTAATGAAAAAAATTTCACATATCCCTTTATTATTAAATACTCATATAGAAAAAATTAAGCCATTAGAAAACGGCGTATCTGTAGAATTCTCTAATCAATTGGTCAAAGAGTATGACTTGATCATTGGAACCGATGGTTTACACTCAGCTATACGGGAGCTTTGCTTTCAACCATCTGAATATCAATTATTTAATCTCGATGCTTTCATAAGTGTTTTTAGCCTGCCTAACTGTTTAAATGTTAAGAATGAAGATATTTATTGTGAGCAAGGCAGTAAGCTTATTCACTATCGAAGTGATAAAAATCCTCATACCGCAATGGCAGGATTAATGTTCCGAGAAAAAAATTATCCAAAAAATTTAGTTAATATTCATGAGCAAAAATCATTTTTAAAAAAAGTATATAACGGTTTTGGCTGGGAAAGTGACAAAATTTTAGGATACCTAGACACTTGCGATGATTTATATTTTGATTCAATTTGCCAAGTACGCATGCAACACTGGACTAAAAATCGAGTTGCTCTTATCGGAGATTCAGGTTATTGCGCCTCACTCTTATCAGGACAAGGCTCTAGCCTCGCCCTCGTGGGCGCTTATATTTTAGCCGGTGAGCTTGCAAAAGCAAGAGGTGAGCATAAGAAAGCATTTCTTCAATATGAAAAAATATTAAGGCCTTTTGTTAAAGCCAACCAAGATGTGGGGATATACTCGAGTGAAACTTTTTTACTAGACAAAAATCCTGATCCCAATGAGACACAAAATCGTACACACATACTATTAAATAAAGTCCATGTTGCCGCAAATGCCATCACACTACCAAAATATACTCCATAAAAGGATTTGGATATCTTCTTAATGGACAATCACACTGACTCTCATTACCATTACTTAATTGTTTTAACGCTTAGCATTTCTGTATATGAAACACTGGCTAATACTTTTTTTACTTTTAAGTACTCATCAATGTCTATATGCTTTTATCGATATAAATGCAGGTAAAAAAATTGCCACACGTGCATGTTTTGCCTGTCATGGAAAAACGGGTAACAGTCCCAATCCCCTATGGCCAAATCTTGCTGGACAACATGAAAGCTATTTAATCAAGCAGATGCTGGCTTTTAAAAGTGGGGCAAGAAATAATCGACTAATGGTGCCAATTATGGCGACACTCAGTAAAGACGACATTAAGAATATTGCGAGATTTTATGCAAAACAAAAACCAGTCATAGGTTTTGCTAGTAAAAAAAACATACAGCGTGGGACCTTACTCTATCGAGGCGGTGATGTTAAAAAACATATTAGTGCTTGTATTGCCTGTCATGGACCCAAGGGAAGAGGAAATGCAGATACAGAGTTTCCAGCACTTAGAGGGCAACATGCTGAATATATCATCGATGAGTTAGGAGACTTTAAAAAAGGCGAGCGAACAACTGATTTTAACCACATCATGCGTGATATCGCGCACAAGTTAAATAAATCAGATAGAAAAGCCGTCGCTAATTATATCCAGGGCTTACACTAATTATTCTACTTTCAAGGAGTACTTAAATGAAAAAAAATCTGTTGTATATTATCTGCTTATTTTTGCCACTAGCGACATTTGCTGATAATTATCAGGCGGGTAAAGATTATATTCGTATTGCTAATGGCGTCAGTCACTCAAAGCAAAAAGAAGTTATGGAGTTTTTTAGTTACGGCTGTCCATGGTGTTATGAGCTTGAAAACAGTATAAATAATTTTAGAAAAAACTTACCTAAAGGCGTGGTTTTTTTAAGAATACCCGTTGTTTTTGAGCGTGGATGGGATGTTTATGCAAAAGCTTATTACACTGCAAAAAGCTTAAATTTATTAGATAAAATGACACCAAAAATTTTTCATGCCATACAAGAAGAAAACAAACGACTCAATAAAAATAAATTTATGATCGAATTCTTTACAGAGAACGGTGTTAAAAAAGATATTGCTGAAAATGCATTTAACATTTCTCCTACGATAAAATCTGAAGTTAAAAATGGCATGATGATGATGAATCGGTTTGGAGTCCGCTCTGTTCCAACATTTGTTGTCAATCAAACCTATCGTGTTGACTTACAACTTGCAGGTGGAGATAAAAAAAGATTATTTAATATCATCCGCTATCTATTAAAAAAGTAAGCTGACTTTGCTACGATAGCGCCAATTATAACAACAAGGAGTTAACATGAAGTTAAAAGTTATGGCTATAGGTGCTTTATTGATGGCATCAACCGTAAGTTTTGCAATGCCACCAAAACCGGCTCACTGCCCTTCTGCTGAGGCTTTAAAGTCAAGTTTCTTTTTCTTTGCCCAAAAAGACGAGCAAGGTCATGGATATGCTGCAATTAGTCTTGGCAAATACGGTACCAATGAGACCTGGGGATTTGTTATGGGCTTTTTCCAAGCAACCAATATTTTTGATGCTGTGATGCAAGCAAACAAGGCGTTACCTACACTCCGTGGTAATCCTGAGCCTATGCCTGTCGATCAAGGTAACGTTCAAACTTGGGCCTGTGCTTATGGTGTCAAAGGCGGATACCAAGCTGTCACTATGTCACCTCTGCCAAAAGGCTTAAGCCAAAGTCAAATGCTTAATTTAGTACACTAAACAAGAAACAGTACTTAACGTTGTTCGATGACTATTCGAACAACGTTGCTAAAAATTTTCTTTACAAAATTGAATTCGCTCACTTAAAGAGAGTTGACTGCTCTTTATGCCCATCGCTTCAATTTTCTTTACTCGCCGCATCAATCCATCTTGATTGGCTATCTGTATATTGAGCCCTGGACGAGCATTGAGCTCTAACATCATTGGTCCATGGGTAATATCAAGGACCAAATCTACACCTAAATATCCTAGGCCCGTTAATTCATAACTTCTTGCTGCAATGTCTAACATCTTGCTCCAGTAAGGGATAGCAATACCTGATAATTTATTTTGAGTATCGGGATGAACATCAATTATCTCATTAAAAAACACTCCATCTTTGGTTTCTCCTCGTTGAATACTGATACCACTCCCAATTGCTCCTTGATGTAAATTAGCTTTGCCTTTTGATAGCCTTGTTGGCAATCGTAACATCGCCATTATGGGAAATCCTTTAAACACAATAATACGAATATCAGGAACCCCTTCGTAAGAAATTTCTTTAAACACATTATCAGTAATGACTCGTTGCTCAACAAACACAGAGTCAGGATGGCCGCCAAGACTAAACGCACCAGATAAAGTTTGTGATAAATGATAGTGCAGCTCTTCCTTTGATATTAAGTTTCCGTTAATTTGTCGATAATAGTGCTTTATTCGCCCACTCATCACTAAAATACCATCCCCACCTGCCCCATGTGCAGGTTTAATAACAAAATCATTATATGGACTCAGTACTTGATTTATCGACTTAAGCTCATGCTCCGTTTCAAAAACCGCGTAAAGCTTAGGCACCGCAATCCCCTGTGCTATCGCATGTTTTTTTGTTTTTAATTTATCATCGACTAAGGGATATAACCGTCTTTGATTGTAGGGCAAAATCAACTCTGCATTACGCGCATTTATACTTAAGATCCCTCTTTGCTTTAAATGGCGATAATGCTTAAACATGTTTGAAACGTACTAACTCGGTTAAACGATAACCCTTATATTGACCAAAGACCAACATCATTGCTATGAGCAATAATAAGAGCTCTGGGAAAGCAAATAAAAGATACTCTAGTTGCTTTGAGCTCATTACAACAAAAGCTATACTCGCTGCAAACAAGCTTCCCACACCTGTTTTTATAGCTTCAAATGCACCTCTCTCATCCCAAGTAACGCACATACGCTCAATAACCATCGTTATAATAACCATTGGAAATAGCGAAATTGATAAACCAATAGGCAAGCCAAGTTGATGACCTAAAATGCTTAAATAAATCATGATGAAGATAACAACCGTTAGAATAATACCAAGCCTAGGTACAACCAAAAGCTGTAACTGATCTAAGTAAAAACGCACGGCTAAACCTAGACAGACAATAAACGAAAATAAAATAACGCCCCACAATAAATGCGTTTCTCTAAAAGCCAGTGCAACCAAAACTGGCATAAAAGTTCCGAAAGTAATTAATCCAACAAAATTTCGAAGTAATAAAATAATAAATGCACCTAGAGGTATAGATAAAAGTATTTGATAAGTCTTTTGTAAAGGTAGTGGCAATTGCAATAATGAAAACTTCATCAGCTGTGAACCCATTGCCGTCCCCCTTAGTTTTGCTACATGTAGGGCTGCGACCGTTGATGGTGTGACTGTCATATTAAACGATATCTTTTTACCTCCAGATATTTTATAAATAGGCTCGATTCCATACTGCCAAATCAGAAAGTTCTTTAAATGTGTGGGAGCCTCTGTTTGTGGATTAATAAAGATCCACTGTTTTTCATTGAATACAGCTATCCATGTCTCTAAATTGTTTGTATCTTTTTGTGTTAAGTAAATTCCTTTAACTAATGTCGCTTTAATATTTGCTTTAGAAAAAATTTTCAATGCCGCTCGCCCAATGGCATCTAAACTTCGCTGCTCATCAAGAAGCGCTCGAACATTGTCATTGTTTTTTTTCAGTGCTTTTATTGTCGCTATTGCAAATGTTTCAATATCAGCAGAATACTTTCGTGCCTCCTGAGTAATGGCCTCAACAGCTGAAAGTTGTCCTTCTGTTAAAATAGGCTTTGTGTTCGTATTTTCAATATGCATTACCCTGTCAGAAGTTAACACATGACGAAATATCGCTCGATAATACATCGTTTGCACACCCACGGCTCGTCGCTTTGCCCAAATTGTTTGACGGTTATCTCCAACAATATGCGTTGTTACTCCATAATTGTTAGAAACAAAATACTCATCCAGTACCGCAAAATATGGTGGCATATTAGGGATCATCAAAGATACTTTTACTGGCTTCCCTGGAGTGGGTTGAAATTTTAAACTAGCCTCTATGGTCCAGCTTTTAACTTCCTTTTCTGGTGAAAGCGGAACACCTATAACAAAAAGCCGATATAAAAAGATACCTAAGCTCAATATAACAAGAGAGGCTACAAGAAGAAGCAAATGAGCTCGTCTAGATAGCATGAGTTACCATCTTATGAGTAAAAGTTTGAGACGCATCAACAACAGCATGGAGTTTTATCAATGCATTTCTCCCAAGTAAAACGGGATAATTAAACCGAGTGCGGTTTGCAAGATTAAAATCGACTCTAACTTTTTCTTTGCCTAACTGGACAGAAAGCGCCACCACTGGGCGCCGCATCAGCTTCTCTACCCTTCGAGGCTTAATAAACACATAGCCAATAAGCGGTCGCTCCAAGTTTTTTTTTAAACTCGGTACGTAAAAAGAAACAAACGATTGACTACCTTTTTTAAAGATCTTAATCATTTTCGCATTTAGACTTGATGATTTTGCACCCGTATCAAGTTTCGCACTTAAAACATGGTGATTTAATTTTATTTTTTCCACATATCCATAGGTTTGTTTTGCAAAAGCTTCTCTAGATAAAAAGGCATAAAGCACAAAAACAATTGTGATATTAAATTTAAAAAACATTGAGTCATTTTGAAATTAAAGAAAGGATATTAACATGTTCATATACCCCTGTCCTATCATAATGCGCGTTTTTAGACTTCAATATTTACTGTGGCTTAGAGAGAATAAGTTATCGCAATATGCTGATCATACTGCGAAAAAAGCTCGGGAGGAATAACCTCCCAAGCACAAGCATCCTAAAAAAGATGCTACCAACGCCACCAACGGCGAGTCTTACAACGAATCGGTTTTATAAAACCTCTTCGATACAAACATAGTTTTTCATAACAGCGCGCACGATAACAACGATATGATACAGAGCGCCAATAATAACGATAAGTAGGCCTATAATTAAAATAGATATATCCGCCTCTACGATGATGTCTGTGGTAACGATGATGTTTATGTGCATAATTTTGCCCTTTCATCATAGATACCTGATTATCTACACTGATACGCTTCGACTCACTCGCAGCACTTGCTACTGTTTGGAGGCTAAGTGATATCGCAAAAAGCAAGGCTGCTACTAGCTTTATTGTCATTGATTGTGCTGGCTTCACCATGATTGATACATCCTTATTCAATCAACTTCTGATGTTTAAAATATAGACAATTGTTTAATATTTTTCCAGCTTTATTTATAAAAAATTAGATTAAATGGGTGCTTTTAAGCCAACTATTTATTTTAAAAGCTAATAATTCTAACGAATACTTCAAAGCCGAGCGCCGCTTAAGATTAACTGGATAAACCTCATAAGACTCTTGCCCATTTGCGTGAAAAGTAATCGCCAAATCAGTACATTGCTCTGTATTTTCATGCCAAAATTCGTTAAGACCATCTATTTTTATAAAATAACGGCCATAGCATATTTTCGCAAAAACAACGTTTAATAACCCTGGTGTAGTTAGTTTAGATTCAAGATGCCCCTTAGTTGCATGATCAATAATTAACAATTGTTCTTTGAGATTAAATAGGTTCGCTTTTAACTCATTAAGTGCTGTTTGACTCTGTGGAGCAAAAAGCTCTTTATCAAAGAGCACCTTTAGTTTTTTCTCAATTGACTCATAAGTCACCTTCGCATCAAGGGGTGAAATCTTTAACTCTATATATGGATAATGCCATCGATACCCAATGTCTACAGGTTCATTTTTAAATAGCTTCTCTACTTGAAAAGAGAACTCAGACTCAGCCCGATTAAAAACCAACCAACGATATATAGGTTTTGACGTACTTACTCCTAAACATTGAATACTAGCCATAACATAATCCTCAAACATAGGCATGCACTCTGAAGGAGGTCCTGGCAGTAGATATAACGTTTTTCCTTTCTTAGAAAAACAACACCCAAAAGCCGTACCATGAGGATTTGGAAACAGCTTAGCCTTAGCTGGAAATAACGCTTGCTGACGATTATTGTCATGAGTCACTAAGCCAATTTCAGTATGACGATTGACAATATGCGTCCAGCAATTCTCAAAAAAAACTAAAGGTTCATCAAAGTATCGCGCTAAAACATTACGCGTTCTATCGTCAGATGTTGGACCCAAACCACCTGTACAAATAACAATGTCATGAGCACTAAAAAGGAAACTTAAGCCGTTAAACATATCCTCTTCATCATCACTTACTGACAAATGATATCCTATAAAACATCCTAAATCGCTAAGTGTCTTTGCAATTTTCTGTGCAGTGGTATTCTGTATATCCCCACAGACTATCTCGCTACCTGTGCTCAAAATGCCTATACTCATTACAATTTTTTCCTTTATTACAACTAACCAACTGTTTTTCTGACTAAGATCTCCCAATATAAAAAATTAGGGATACATTTAAGAAAACATTAATTTATTTCGTCTAATATTTAATTAATCTTCACTATCCTATCAAATCACTATGCCTAAAAGCTTTAAAGCAATTTCACACATTATGCCTCATGAGAAGTTTTTATTTTTAATGAGAACAACTAGGATACAAACGCCTTATCCTTTGCCCTTAACGACTTATGAAAATAACACTCTGCATGATGCCATACTTTCTAATGACACCGATACAATTCGTGATATGGACGCAGATTTATTTGTACACATGATGACTCAAGAAAGTTATCATAACACTCCCTTAGCATTAGCAGTTAAACTGGGACAGTTTGAAACTATTTCTGTACTTTTAAAAAAAATGCAAGACACGCTCAGTAAGGCTGAGTGTCAAGCTACTTTCCATAAGCGAGACTCCATGGGGCTAATGCCAATTAGCTATCTCATGCTCTTAAAAGCTCCATATGACATCATAAAAGCTGCACTTTACTACACAGATAAAAAAGCTTTTTATACTGATTCATCATATAGCTCGTGTATCGAAGGACTCACTGATGATGAGTCTAGTCAATTCAATATTAGCGAAAAAGGTTATAAACATAGGGAGTCTCACGGTGGCTTTGCACTGTATACTTTCCCCCTACAGGAACTGTATGTAAAACCTTTGCCTGAAAAGCTGAAAGTCTATGGGGAAATAATCGAATCACAAAACTTTATCATTCAAACCAGCGAGGACGATCACTTTTCTCTTTGGCACCAGGTTTTACGCAATATCATATTCCATGTTGATACACTTTGTCAGAATATGTGTGATGTTGCCACTATGCCTGATAGTGAAATTCTACGTGATTGTGACAAGTATTTATTTCATATTAATGAAAACTATCCAAAACTAAAAGATCAATTAAATCATAGATATGATGAACGAGTTGAGCAATTACTCAATTTCTGGAACAAATTACCTCTAGGAAGGAGTTTACTCACTATCTCCATGGAACAGTTTGAGAAAGTAGCTCTCGCCTCCAAACCTCCAAAACCGAGTAATCCCTGATCCTTAATCCAGCAGCTCAAAACAATACTGCTTTTAAAAAATGCAAGATGATTAGGTCATCACTTGTTGACTCAATTATATTAATAATACACTCTTATACTAACGACATATAAAACAATATAAGAGTCTCAATGATGACAGCGTTCAAATACCAAATCCCCACTTAGATGCTATTTTACACTCTTAAATACTAAAATAATGTAATACAACAAAATAGAGAAAGACATGAAAAAAACACATAATCTATTGACTCTAGGCTTATGGATAGCGTCGTTTCAACTCATCAGTTTCATCATGGGACAACTTAGCCGATCACATATAACTCATTGGTTTCTTCATATTAAAAAATCACCGCTAACACCACCCGGTATTACTTTTGCGATCGTATGGCCCATATTATACGTAATTTTAGCTTATATTGGTTATTCTATTTTTACGCAACAGGTAGTTAAAGATAGAAAGGTAAAGATAGCTTTTATTATTCAAATGCTCCTTAATTGGAGTTGGACACCTGTATTTTTTATCTTACATGAAACTATGTATAGTCTCTTTGCCCTAGTCGCGATGCTGATGTTAACAGGATATCTATTCGTTCGATTTTTTCAAATCTCTAAGATCATTGCCTCGCTTAATCTTATCTATTT
>JAUICE010000010.1 GCA_030428185.1 Gammaproteobacteria bacterium | reverse complement strand
TGGGGCCGGAATCGAACCGGCACGGGAGTATAAGTCCCGAGGGATTTTAAGTCCCTTGCGTCTACCTATTTCGCCACCCAGGCAAGAAAATCTGAGCCTTAGCCTATAATAAATTTCACAATGTCAGTATGGAGGCTGAGGCCGGAGTCGAACCGGCGTCCACGGCTTTGCAGGCCGCTGCATGACCACTCTGCCACCCAGCCGGTATCTGACGTAGAATGAAAAAAATTTGGAGCGGGAAACGAGACTCGAACTCGCGACCCCAACCTTGGCAAGGTTGTGCTCTACCAACTGAGCTATTCCCGCAAAATCAATTATCTAAGTCATTTATCACACAAATATAAAGTCAAATCGTTAGAGTGGTTGACTTCGTCTTTGTGCCGGCCATTTTACTAATTGCATGCTTTGTGTCAATAAAAAGAAGTCACTTTTTTGCAATTAATTCAGGCCAGGCGATTTTCAAATAAGCAAACATAGACCAAACGGTTAAAATGGCTGCCAAATATAACAACACGTAACCTAATAGGCCTAAAATACCCATATAAGTCCACCCGGGTCGAAACGCCACCAAGAACCCTAGTGCAAACATCTGTAGTACTGTTTTCACCTTGCCTAAATTGGTTACCGAAATTGATGCTCGTTTACCCATTTCAGCCATCCACTCACGAAGCGCTGAAATGACAATTTCACGACTCACAATGACTGCTGCTGGAAGCACTAAATAATGTAAATGCCTATCCCCAACCAACAACACTAAAGTAACTGCAACCGTCAGCTTATCTGCAACGGGATCCAGAAAAGCACCAAATCGTGAAGTTTGTTTTAAGCTTCTGGCTAAATAGCCATCTAACCAGTCTGTTAAACACATCAAGGTAAATAACACACCTGCTGCTAAACGCGCATGATTAAACGGTAAATAAAACACCATCACGAATACCGGAAGCATAAAGATTCTAACGGTTGTTAAAATATTTGGTAAACTCATTGAAGTATGAACGCTACAAAACGGTTATAACGCACAGACTACACGCATTAGTGTGTGAGATAAAGTAATAACTCTTTAAAGTTAGAAACCACTGCTTTGGGTTTGTAATCAACCAACTTACATGCATCACCATCTGGAGCAAAGCCAATACAATCGATATGCGCATGTTGCGCAGCTTTGAGGTCACTTGGAGAATCTCCAATCATGACTGCCTCATCATGACCGCAGTCACACAGTGTTAGTAACGCATTAATCATATCTGGGGCCGGCTTTAATGGATAATTATCTGATGTGACTATAGCGTCGAACCATTTGTTAATATTTAAATCTTGTAATACCTTTTTAACACTCGATGTGCTGGCATTTGTTGCTATGGTAAGAAACGCGCCCCTTTGATGCAAGTCAGACAATATGCTTTTTGCACCTTTAAATAAAATAGATAGCTTTGGCTTTGAGAATAACTCTTTTTGAACGTTAAGCTTTAAGTCGATACGTTGCTCTATACTGAGTTTTGTTTCAAATAAATTATCGACGAATTGATTTAAATTGTAGGAAAATAACTGGCGCGCTTGAGACTCATCTAGATCAGGTAAGCCTTGTATCTTCAATACATCTTTGAGCACGCAAATAGCTTGCGCCTTAGAGTCGATTAATGTGCCTTCCCAATCAAAAATAACCAGCTTGTAATTGAGCTCTTTCATGCCAACACACGTTTTTGATGTGCTTACTGTTGTTTTAGACTATCTAGCGTTTGTTGCCAACTATCATCGGGTAATACTTCAAAAAAGTGAGGCGAATCTAGTGAAAAACTCAAGCTTTTGGCATGTAAAAACAACCTGTTTGAGTGCAGTTTTTGTGCGAGATAAGCCGGCAACTTATGACCGTATTTTTTATCACCAATAATTGGCTGGCCCATAGATAAAGCATGCACGCGAATTTGATGTGTTCGCCCTGTTTTTGGGTAAGCCGCAACTAAGCAACAATTATCAAAATTTTCAAGGAGTTGAAAAGTTGTCTGCGATATTTTCCCTTCATCATCAACCACCACAAAACGTTCACCATTACTGAGCACACTTTTTTTGAGTCTATCCTTGATAATGCGCTGTTTAGCGCCCTTCCAGGCCCCTGATAAAAGCGCAATATACTGTTTTTTCGCACGATTATCTCTAAATATGCCGTGAACTTTACGAAGAAAGGATTTTTTCTTGGCAATCAACAAGCAGCCTGATGTGTCTCTGTCTAAGCGGTGGGCTAATTCTAAATCAGCGCTTTGATACGCTTCGCGCATCATCTCAATGACACCGGCTGAAACACCACTACCACCATGAACAGCAAGGCCTTCTGGCTTATTTAAGATAATATAATCAGGCGTTTCATACACAATCTTAGATTTAATAAACTCAATATTTTTTGATTGTATGATTGGAGGAGCTTTATGCGATACCGTCATAGGAGGAAGCCTAAGCACATCACCCTCTTTAAGCCTAGAGTGTGCTTTTACACGCTTTTTATTTACCCTAACCTCACCACGTCTAATAATGCGATATACGCAACTTTTGGGTACCCCTTTCAGTTTATAGAAAAGATAGTTATCTAAGCGCTGACCATGGGCTTCTTCACCAATATTATGAATGCTGACTTTGCTAAATGGTTGCTGCCCCATGTCCTATATCCTGATTTGTGTTTAAAATACCACGTCTTTAGCAATTAAAGCCCAACAAATATAGCTTAGACTCAATGGTTCTCTTGTTAATTTTGGCCGAAATTGCTAAAATGCCTGCTGTGTTTTATCTAAGCTTAACCATATAAAGCCCATTTGATAAACACTGTAGACAAGATTATACCAGAAATTTTAAACTTAGGCGTTTTTTTATTACACACAAGCGAACATACCGCCTCTATATTTTTTTCTTACAAATCAATGTGCTAAGTATTAAGCACTGGCGGATGGTACAAATTTTAGGCACAAATGACGATTCTTATAAAACATTTCTCTGCTAACAATCCAATAATCGAAACACAAAACGATTACCCTTGGTGTAATACTCAATCGCCGCTTTTACTGCGGAGTAACCATGGAAAAAATGTTAATCAATGCGGCTCGGGATGAAATTCGTGTCGCTCTGATAAGAGATAATTATCTTTATGATTTAGATATTGAGAAGCCAAGCTCAACTAAGAAAAAAGCAAATATCTATAAGGGACGTATCACTCGTATTGAACCTAGCCTAGAAGCCGCTTTTGTTGAGTATGGTTCGAAACGACAAGGCTTTCTACCTTTAAAAGAAGTCGCCCCCGAGTATTATTTAAATAAAAAAACCGATAATTCTGGAGATAGGCCTGATATTCGCTCTCTTATCAAAGAGGGACAAGAATTGATGATACAAGTTGATAAAGAAGAGAGGGGCACTAAAGGTGCAGCACTCACAACTTATATCACACTTGCAGGTTGTTATTTGGTTCTGATGCCAAACAATCCGAATTCTGGTGGTATTTCACGGCGTATAGACGGTGAAGAGCGTGAGGAACTTAAAGAGGCTCTAGAAAGTTTAGACTTACCTGACGGTATGGGCTTAATTGTACGTACAGCAGGAGTTGGAAAAGATAAAGAAGAGCTGCAGTGGGACTTAGAGGTTTTATTAAATCAGTGGAATTCCATTCAAAAAGCCTTTAAGGAGCAGTTAGCGCCCTATCTTATCCATCAAGAAGGTAATGTTATTATTCGCTCTATACGCGACAACCTAAGACGCAGTGTACAAGAAATCATTATTGATGATCAAAATGCTTACATCAAAGCAAAAAACTATATACAACAGGTTAAGCCAGAATTCGTCCCTCATTTAAAACTGTATCATGACGCCATCCCCCTTTTTAGTCGCCATCAAATTGAAGCGCAGATTGAAACTGCTTACCAACGTGAAGTCTCATTGCCATCAGGTGGCTCTTTAGTGATTGATAGAACAGAGGCCTTAGTATCAATTGATATCAATTCCGCAAAAGCAACCAGCGGTAAAGATATTGAGAACACCGCCCTCAATACAAATCTTGAAGCAGCAAATGAAATTGCTAGACAACTAAGATTAAGAGACTTGGGTGGCTTAGTGGTTATTGACTTTATTGATATGTCTTCGTCTAAAAATCAAAGAGAAGTTGAAAACTGTCTACGTGATGCATTAAAAACCGATAGAGCAAGAATTCAAGTTGGACGTATTTCACGTTTTGGCTTGCTTGAAATGTCTAGACAACGCATTCGTTTGTCATTGGGTGAGAGCTCACAAGAGCCATGCCCTAGGTGCCATGGTCGCGGTATGGTACGCAGCATTCATTCACACACTTTATCTTTATTACGTCTTATAGAAGAAGAGGCGCTTAAAGAGAATATCAATGAAGTTCGCCTACAGTTACCGGTTGAAATTGCCACCTTCATCCTCAACGAAAAACGAGATGTTATCGACTTAATCGAAAAACGTCATAGTGTGAATATTTTGATTCTACCCAACCAACACCTTGAAACACCTCAGTACAAATTATCAAGCCACAAGATTGATAAACAGCAGAAAAAACCAGCAAGTTTCGAGCTTATTGAGCATCCTGATGTACCTATTATTCGTGATGAAGCCATTAGTCCTGAAAGTGAACCTGCAATCAAAACTCCGATGCTAATGCGCCCTTCTACAGAAGAGCAAGCCGGTCTGATAAAGCGTCTTTATAACCTTTTATTTGGACAAAGTACGACCAAAGAAAAAGCAAAGACGACCGATAAAAATAGAACCAATAATGTCACTAAAATTGATCAAAAACGTCATGGTAATCAGCGTCGTCGCCAAGGGGAAGGACAAAAAAGACGTCATCATAACAATCGTGGCCAACAAAAACGTGGTGGAAACCAAAACCAAAATCGTCGTAAACACCATCACAACAAACCTCAACAGAAAAAAGCAAAAAGCGAATAAAGACTCTAAAACCGCTCTTTGATTAGCGTAATACGTACAACGCGATATCCTTTTCCTCATAGTTTCCGCAATATCCACGCGGAAACTATTCTCATATTGCTCGATTACTCTAGTATTCCATCGCTGTCGTCTATTGAATGATAAAACCTCTAAACAATAAGTAGTTAAGGTAGAACCATTGCACCTAAAATCAGTGTTAATTGACTTCCTGTCACTGTCGATAAATCAACACGCTCATGGTTTAATCGTTTTAGCCCTAACCATGCCATCATCATTGCTTCTATATCCTGGGATTGATAACCGTAAGCACCACTGGTTTTTACTGAAGAAAACTCTCTTTTATAAGCATCAATCAATGCGTTATTTTTAGCCCCACCACCGCAGACAATTAGTGTTTGCACATTGGGTGCAACTTGTTGCAAAGACTCTATACTAGAGCGCACTGTTAACTCCAGCAGCGTTCGCTGAACGTCTTCAGGCCTAAAGTCTCGTATTGTTAATTTTCTATCTAACCAATATTTAGCAAAATACTGTTTATCTAAACTTTTGGGCTGTGCTTTTTTAAAAAATGGATCTGCTAAGAATTGTGCTAAAAGATCATCTTGAATATCACCTGTCAGCGCCCACGCACCATTTTCATCAAACGGCTTATTAAGATGACATTGTGCCCACAAATCCATTAGCCCGTTTGCAGGCCCAGTATCAAAACCACGAATCGCTTTCTTATCGTCAACATAACTAATGTTTGCTATTCCACCTAAATTAATCACCGCCGTTTTGTCATCTAGCGAAAACAGCTCATGATGAAATATGGGCGCCAGTGGAGCTCCTTGCCCACCATAGACCATATCTGCTTGGCGAAAATCATAGGCAACCGGTAGTTTGGTACGCTTTGATAGTGTATACGGACAAACCAACTGTACACTAAACGGAGGTTTTTCTTCTGGTTTATGTAAAACAGCTTGTCCATGACAACCAATGACAGCGATAGATAGCGATTTTTTTTTAGACAGGAGCTTTTGTATGGTATCGGCATAGCATATGGATAAATCATGGCTTATTGCATATAGTGCTGAAAGACTGACTGAATCACTGCCCATCAAAGCGTTTAGTCGATTTTTTATTCCATCGCTATAAGGCGTATGGGCACGTCCTATCACCTGATAGTCAGAAAGCTTCATCAAAACCGCATCAATACCATCAAGGCTAGTCCCAGACATCAAGCCAATTGCATACATACTTCTCTCCTATACCAGGCCTAAGGCATGCAAAAAAACCGTAATAATTGCGATCGGCGCAATCACACCCAAGCAAAACTGCCATAAACGAAATAGTGGCCCCTCTCTAAGTTCTAGCTCATGTCTTGCGCCTTTAAATTTCCAAGCAGCAAATATAGCAACCAATAATCCTCCCAGTGGCAACATAATATTTGCTGTGAGCATATCCAATAAATCAAACGGATTTAATTTAAATAGGGTCACATGCTGCCAACGATTAAATGAAAAGACTGTGATAAGGCTTAATATCCAAATAGCCACACCAGAAAATAATGCCGCTTTTCTTCTTGATAGGTGAAACGTATCCATCAACCAAGCAACACTGGGTTCAAGTAGGGATATGGCAGAAGTAAACGCTGCAAACACAAGCATGATAAAAAATACTGTACCAATAAACATACCGTAAGGCATATGCCCAAAAGATAACGGCAATGACTGAAAAATTAGACCTGGGCCAGCACTCGGAGGTAACCCGTGTGCAAAAACTACTGGGAAAATTGCAAGACCTGCAAGTAAAGCAATCAGCGTATCAAATCCTGCAATATACATACTTGTTTTTAAAATTGAGATGTGTCGTGGTAAGTATGCTCCATACATCATAATACTACCTGTTGCGATACTAAGCGTAAAAAATGCATGCCCTACTGCAACTAAAATCCCTGTGGACGTTAGTTTTGACATTTTTGGATGAAATAAAAAAGAAACACCTTCTTGAAAATAACCTGTGCTCATTGAATAACCAACTAAAATGAGCAATAAAGCTAACATCGCGGGAAATAAATAATATACCGCTCGCTCAAGGCCTTTTTCAACACCTAGCGATACCACACCTATGGTACTGATCATAACAACAGAGTGCCAAAACAACAGCTGATTTTGTGAGTGCACTAAAGCATCAAATATCTGTTTTACTTTGGTTGCATCTGCATGCTCAAAAACTCCTCCGAGCATTTTAAATACATATGCAACCGCCCAACCTGCAATTACTGAGTAGTAAGATAATATTAAAAAACCGGATAGAACAATAAGAAATCCAGCATAGGACCAATAACGACTGACGTGATATTTCTTGGTTAATTTCATCATGCTGGTTTGCGGATTATGCGCACCTGCTCGACCAATTGCAATTTCAGCAATCATTAGCGGAATACCAATAATAAGCACACAGGCTAAATACACCAACACAAAAGCGCCACCACCATTTTCACCGGCAATATAAGGAAATTTCCAAATATTTCCAAGACCAACCGCAGCTCCTGCTGTTGCAAAAATAAATGTCCAATACGAAGACCACTGCCCTTTATTTTGCATACATCATCCTTAACTATTCTTGAAGTATGTGACTATCGCTTATGATGACATATGAAAGGATACGGGTATATACCCAATGGAAACCGAACTGCGCGTTTCAGGCTTTGATATTTTTTTAGTTTAAGAGATGAATGGATTAGCAATAGGCCTAGCTATTACTTATCATCAATCTCTTAAACTAAATTAAAATCTCTGTGCCTAACGCAATAAAATATATAAATTAATCAGATAATTATCTACTTCATTGAGCAAAGAGAAATTTTTGTCATTTAGTTTTTTCGATTGAGTAATAGATAATTCTATTGCGATAGAGAAAAAGCTAAATGACGGACATTTATCAACGCTCAAAACGTGCAGTTTGATTTCCATTGGGTATATACATGAATGAAAAGTTGACACTTACTTTCATTGAATAATCACGAAATTAATTTTGTGGATTACTATTGTCTATCGGCTTTTGATGGTCCACATCAAATACTGCGACTCGATTTGGAGACTTTTCATATAAAAACTCACAAATTTTTTCTATCATCGAGCCTTTTTTATTAATTTCAGCACTGGATTTTACGTCATCAAGAAATGCACTCTCACTTTCATATCCAAGCTTTGTATAAAGCACTTCTATCACTGCTTTAGCAATCTTGGTCTTTGAATAATTATATTGTTTTAATAACAAAACCACATCATCAAAAAGTTGTGGCTCTGAGGAGTTCTGAGAGGTTAGCGCCTCAATTCCTTTAGCAAAAGATTTATGGGCTCTCGCTGCTAGAGAGAATTTAGGCGGGTTAATCTTATTAATTACTTCACCTAAACCAGCTGATAATGTTTGTGTATCCCCTTGGGCAACCTGAGGTGTATTACCCATTTCACTTGTCGGCGTAGCGCTTTCTAGTTCTTTTAAATATGCTTTATGTGATAGATTTTCTTTATCCATCACTTTACGGATATTTTTACTTAAGGAGCCATCTCTAGGTAGTTTACTTAATACCGAATAAAGAATTTGATTCAGTAATGCTTCATTCATACTATTTGGGTCTTCCTCTGCCTTGTTAAGTGCCTCAATGAGTTTATTAATGAGGATACCTGCTTGAATTTGATTGCTGTGTTTTCTTGGTAAGCGTAAAACCCGTCTTTCTAAGTGTTTATGCTCCATCGCATAATTATATGCAACCTCTAATAACTCCTGTGCTTTTTTCTGGCAGCTATTTGAAGCATATTTTTCTGTAAGAAAATGCTTAACTTCAACAAATCGTAGCTGAGATGCTGTCACTGAATGCTTGCTCAGTGCTTTTGCTTTTTCTGCAAATAGATGTATGACGTTACGCTTTTTAGTTAACCCTTCTTGCTTTTCTACTGACGGTATTCCTGTTGATTGCTCAGAACTCATCGGTTGAGTATTTTTAGCAGCTGTGTCTATTGCACTAGCTAATGCATCAGCTGAAAATTGCGTATGGGTTGTTAGTGATAAGTATTCGTTTAATACTTGCGCTTCACTTAGTTTGTAATAAGCCAATAACAACTCCAACAATGCTTTCGCTTCAAGCGTCTTAATCCCCATTTGTCGCATACAATATGAAATACGCTTATCAGCCTTATCATCTTGTCTCTCATTCACCGTACTAATTGCGCTTAATAATTGTATTCTATGACTCTCACCTATTGTTAATTTATTATCCTGCAAGCTAGTCTCTAGAGTACTGAGTGGATCGGTCACCTCTTGGTTAAAGCGCTTTTTCATACTGTTAATGTGTTTCAGTAGTGTTTTTTTATAAAATTTATTTCGTAAGTCTGTTTTAGCACGCTCTGTCATATCACTAAACTCAGCGTCTAAAGCTTCTTTTATATCCTCTTTATTAAATCCAGCTTGCTTCAAAAGAACAGTCATTAACTTTTTAGCTAATTTAGCTTTTAAGCCTTCATTATCTTTATTAAGCAAGTCATCGATTTTAAGTGATTTTTGCTCTCTTTCTGTATCCGTTAGTCGGTAGGCATATTTTTTTCTCTTCTCTTTATCTGTACTCAACTCATCCATCAAGGCTAACAACATTTCCTTGTTTTTTTCTCTAACTGATTTAGGAAGCTCCATGATGATGCGTAAAAACTGTAGGCCGAGCTTATCGTTACCCTTCATTAATTCTAGCGCTTTAATGATAAAATCTGTATCGTTTGGCAAACTTAAATTATCGCTCTTTGCTAATGCCTCCCATAAAGCAAAGCATTCTCTAGCATGCTTTGTGGCTTTTGTAGTTTGAATAAAGCTATCTGAATCATAAAAAAACCATGCGTTTGTTTGTTGTAATAAAGCTTCAAATAATGGATAGTTTTCTTGTTTTTTAAATGCATTTTGCACCTCAACAACAAATTGTAACGATTTGGGTTGATTTGTTGTTAGTACTGACTTTTGTAGTTTAGTAAATAGCTCTAAGGCCTGTTCAAGGTCGCTTAGTTCATTGGCGTCGAAATCTGAACTATCTAAAGTTTCACCTTCTTTAAAATATCGCTTTTTAATGATAGCACTACGCTCCTCTTCGCTAGAAGGCGCTTGCGCTTGACTATGTTCTTCACTTCTAAGCCCTGGATTAACTGATGGACTGCGATAGTTTTGATAATCCTCCTCTGTAACATTTAAACCAATCTCCACCTCTTTTAAATAATCTGATAATTCACTCATGATATATTGGTCTTCAATCTCGAGAAAATTAAGCTGTTGGGCCAAGTGCATAAAACCTTGTTTCTGCCATGTCTCAATACGACAGTCACTTAATTTCGTGCACACAAAAGCCAGCCTATTATTAAACGCACGCTCTTTTTCACTCTGTAGATAGGGAATACAATCATTTAAAGCGAGGATCGTTTGATATTTATCTTCTATAGATATAGCGTCATTCTCTAAATTTGTAGCAAGATTGGGATATACCTCTTGAATTATGTTTGTTGTATTTCCTGCCTGCAATAAGCCTCTTAGTGTTTGATATTGTTTTTTTAACTCGGCATATCTTTGATCAATATCAGATGTTTTGTAAATAGCTTGTGTTGTACCTTTTTTACCGGCTCTTGCTGTACGACCAAAAACCTGCTCTAAATCACTAGACGTTTTACTCAAGTCAACATTGATAACGCTATCAACACCAGGATTATCCCCTCGAGTTAGACTTGAGGTTAATAATATTACTCCTTGGTGTTTTATTCCTCCTTGCCAGTCCTCTTTCTCTTTTTTTGTTTTTAAAACTTCATTTCCATCATCTAACGTATGTTTTAAAAAATATTCTTTATCTGCTTCCTCTAACTGTGAACAAATCACTTGATGAAGACGATTAACTTCAGCATCATTTTCGCAACTAATTAATACCGACACACCGTTAGCACGCGCTTCTTTGATTTTAGTTACTAGAGTTTGAATATAATCATCAGTACAAAATGTGTTTCCATCAAGTTGTCTTCTAGACTTATAGTTAGTTGGTGTTTCTAAACAATCAAAGCCAAGACGTTTAAATGTCTCTCTGGTTAAAAGACCACCTGTTGTCGCTGACATGGCGCTGACTTTCTTAAACCAACCAAAAAACTCTGAAGATGTAGTGAGTGATAGGCTTTGCCCATCGGCATGAACATAAACATTTTCGCGCGCACGTTCAGCTCTACTTTGAAGATTATGCTTGGTTGCTATCAGTGCTTGTATTCCCTTTTTAAAACTAGAGCCCATATTTAATTGTTGCTGATCTGTCAATGGAACTATTTGCCTCATTGATTGTATCTCACCCCCAACCATGATAGGTGCCTCTTTTAAAACACTATAGTGAACACCTTCTTGATAATGATGTTGTGCAAGATACGCACTTAACAACCACTCCTTTAACTCTTCAGGAGAAAGTTTTTCTAAAAACTGACGCTGCGCCTTGGTTTTGGCTGTTGTAAATAAAGCTTGTAAGTTGCTCTGATTGATTGATGTAATATCTTCGACTTCAGAAATTGTTTCAAGCAGCGCCTCATAAAACCACTTCAATTCACGTGCCGAGTAAAGACCGCTCGCTGCTGTTTCATATTGATTGCTCTTTTCTTCTTCAACAAGAACATCAGCCTCATCGGCAACTAATAGTCTAGAGCTTACATCACGTGTATGAATACCGTTCATCGCTTTAAACAGTGAAAAACTGCCTGGCGTTGTATACACAACATCACTGCTGCTATAGGTTGAGGGTGTGCTATCGGCGTGAATGATTGCTGTTTTTTTACCTAAAAGACTAAAAAATTGTGCGTACTCTTCTTGGTCTCTTTGAGCCAGTGGTGTTTTAGCTGTAGCGATAATAACTTTTTCACCAAGAACGACACCACGTGCTGCTTGTAAGGCTTGGAAGTGGCTTTTTCCCTCTCCCGTTGCTAATTGTAAAAAGTGCTTATCTCCTTGCATTAATACAGTATCCATAACCAATGCATATTGCTGAGCCATATGAGGATACTTCCCCGTTGCTCGATATAATAGTTCAAACAATATGGCATAAAGTTCAAGATTTAACTGAGCTTTTTTGTTGGGATCAGGCGGAAGTTCTTTTATTTGGCCAACGATTATTTCTAAATTGCTCTTCAATTCTGTTACTGAATCATTTCTGAAATCATGTTTTGTCAACGTCCTAAAGGCTTTGTCAACTTTATCCTTTTCATCCTTAGTCAAAGGTAGTTTTTTCCCTTCTTGTAAAAATCGACAGTCATCAAGCATACGAGCAAAATCAACCTTACGATGTGAGGAATTAAACTTTTCTAAACCGTAATCACCTCGATACTCTTGATTTGGATGTTTGATATAGTCTTCGGTAATAGATATTAGCTTTTTACCGACTCCTGCACTTTCTTTACCTGCTCGCCACAGCTTGTCTAAGTCAGGCGGGAAATAGCTATTCTTATATACTCTAGTTAATGTTTTAAGTTCGTTGGGTTCAAGAGCGCTTAGGTATTGAATGGTTTTTTCTAGTTTGCGCTCGATAAGCGCATCACTCACGCCCTCTTTAGCTGCAGCGATTGCAATGATTTTTAATATTTGTTTATCTTTTTCCTGATCCTTTCTATATTGCCTAAAGTATTTTTTGATTAATGCTCTTATCTTAGGATTGCTCGCAGATATTATCCACCATAGTTGTTGCGCCTCATCTAAATCGTCTATCTGTTTAAAAAACTCAATATGTGCTTTTACATCTTGATAATTTTCTGCCTTAGTTGAAAGTACATGCGCATTTATCGCTAAACGAAAATTCACTGTTGTCTTTAGAAAATCCTCCGAAGTGAGAGATTCAGCAAAATCAAGCCTACTTGTTTGCTGATATTCTCTAGAGGCTATTTTAATTAGATCGACCTTTTCTTGATGGGTGAGCTCTGATTTTTTTAAAACAGTGACTATAAATCTTTGCAGACTTTGTGGTAGAGACTCCTCAATGGACTCTAAACTTTTTGCTTTAAAATAGTCTTCATTTAAAACGACTTGTTTAAACAAATCTGTAGAAAATGCCCCTTTATGAAGGGTTACCGCCATGGTGGCCATCACTTCCTGAAAAAAGTGGATGTCCCAATACTCTTCGTCTGATAAATTATTAAGTAGCTGTATGACTGACTCAAACGAATCTACTTCACCAAAACTACCTTTTAATTGTAAGAAGAATATTTTTAATCGCTTTAAATCATGTTGATTACGCTTGGCATATTGCTCATCAATAGTGAGGCGAAGATTGTTTTTTAAAAATGGTGTTATCAAATTGATTTCAGTCTCTGTAAAGTCATTGGTGCCTGTAAATTCACGCAACTCTTCATCACTGATTTGTCGATATGTGCCCAAAGATTCTTGGGCAAACTCTAATCCATTCCGTTTAAGTGCAGCTATGCACTCACTCTGAGCAGAAGGAAAATTATTTTGTTTTATTTTTAGAATTGCACCTTCAACTATATGCAATAAATCTTCACTAGCCTCACCCCGTGTATATGTAAACAATTGTTTTAATAAAACTTCAGCTTGTTTTAGCTGTATTGAAGATAACGCCTCAAGCTGTTTATTTAATTGAGTTAACTTAGATAAATCTACAGGTTTAGCCAGTAATGCGACGACCTTTAAAGCTAATGACTGCGTATGACTATATTCCTTACATTTTTTGGCTATAGCGATTAATTGATGAATGCTTGCATTACCCGCATCTAAATGTAGCGTTATCGCATCTAAAAATGCTCCATTGGGGAAGAATTTAAAAATGCCCGTTAACACATTTTCGTCGATGGTATTAAGCTCTGTAATATGCGCCAAATCTATACGTACATCTGGGTTATCTAACAGATGTTTGGCAATTAGCTTTAACGAAGATGCAGATAAAGAGCTGAGTATTGTTTCTAGTTTGGCATCAGGTTTAATACGGCAAAAAGAAAGAATAGCGAGCCTTGCGTGGCCCAAGTTGCTCCAATCGTTTTTTACGTTATTTGCAAAATATTTTTTAGCCTGTTGATATTGATCAGGAGTTAAGTGTCCTAACCTTGCAAGTTGTCTGTTGATATAAAGAAGTCTAGAACCCTCTTCCCAGTGAGCTGCTTCACTAAGATTGGGACGATAAGATGATACCGCTTGTTCAAACTTAGATAACTTAAGCTCAGGATCCTGAATTCGTCTTATTCCATCATGAATCACAGCATAATAAATACCGCTATATGATAAGTCGAATTGATTTAATTGAGTTAAAAAATAATGCTTTTCCTCATCGTTTAAATGCTGACAAATAGTTAATATTCTATCGGATATCACCAACATATTTGCCGTACTGATACCACTAAACATTGTGGCACTGACAATTAACCCAGCCTTATCTAAAGCTTCAAATGCTGAAAATAGTCTGAATTGATGCTCATAGGTATGCTTTATATGTGGTGTGCAAAAAGCCATAAAAGCTTCTAATTTTTGAGGTTGATGAAACATATTTGCCATACGCTCTATGGCATTAATTTCAACGGCTGTTGATAGTTGTTGAAAGTTTTCTAAAGGTGAGATAAAGCGGTCATAATATGTTTCAAATGTGTCGCCCATACTATTTTTAAGGGTATAAAGCGCACCAGTAAGCTTTTCAATACGAAGTTTTCCGTCGCGTAAAAAATATAAGCGGAGTAGCTTTTGTATGTCTTTAATAGCAAAATTATCAGTAATAAATTTCGCTTTATCCTCATCTAAACCAATATGTATGATTAATTCTTGAAGATGATCTATAGATATCTCAACATCAAGTTTTTGCTTAAAGAGTTGGATATGTACTTCATCTAAAGTGCTTTCATGCAATGCTACAAATGATGCTATTTTATCAGGAAAATAAACCGCTATTTGAATAAAGGCTGACGTGTTTTTTTGAACAAATGATTTTTGCAATTCAGTGAGGGCATCGTACTGTTGTTTGATTTTTTCATTATTATCTAAAAATGCATTCAGTTCTTCTATATTCGAACGCTCACCTTTGATGAAGTCAAAAAGGCATATTGATAAGTACGTGTTCGTATCAGGCGCTAGCGCTTCCTCTGACTCTTGGCAAAACACCTTAAAGTTTGTCCCTAAGGTTGTATCTATGGCTATAGGCTTGCTGTCATTCAATACTAATGTACAAGCATCGCTATAACCTTGTACGTATCCCACTTGATCATTATAAGCAAGCGTTAAACGCTCATCTTCAGATTCAATTAAATAAAAACCTGCCGGTAGATTTTCATAAGAAAAGCCTGAAGAAAATTTATCTGCATGCATTAAGATATATTGCATGGATTCTTCTGAAAATTGTTTAATGATACCCCTTGCAAGACAAGGGTATGGCGCTCCAGTGATATGTCTAAACCAAGCTTGCAGAGGAGTCTCATCTTCAGTTTTTTCTATCTTGAATTTTTTAATAAAATCGTCTAATAAAATATCTTCCTTTTGAATAAAGTCACTTAAACGAGTAGATATGTTCTCATAGGTAATTGGCTCAGGGGGCTGTGCTTCTAAATTAACTTGCTGAAACATTTGTAATTGCAACTGCTGTTGTTGTTGCTGCTGTTGCTGCTGTTGTTGCTGTTGTTGCTGTTGCTGCTGCCCTTGAAATGCTTGAAGACTAATCCCTTCCTTAAATTTTTCTAGGACATCATTAATTTTTTGTCTTGAGACTCTTGTGTACTCATTATCATCACGATCTTCATAGCTATCTGCTAACGACCTACTCATAGTTTGTGGGTTTCGCTGATAAACGACTTGGGCATTCATATTCCAATATGATTTTAGTTCTTCAGTACCTGCAGCCGCATGGTTTAAATCAGAGAGCACTATCTTAGTTGAAAAATTATTTGTTGTGATATAAGTTAAAAGGCTGCTTTTATCTAGCTCAGCACCTAGATTGGTCAGTTCAATACTCTCAAGCAAACAGTTATTTTCAATGCTTTGTAATAATTCTTGTAGTTGGGATATCGTTAAGTTCTGACAGTCAATAGATAGTTGACTAAATGGAAAATAGTGTTTTTGTTGTATATGGTTTAGTAGCTGACTATAGCAAGCTTTAAAAGCCTCTGCACTTACATGTAGGCTTAAGTGCGCATCTCCTTTTTTTGTCTCCACCCACATTTCACCTCTAGGGCTTTCAAGAACAGTTAATAATGCATTTAAGCCATCGCCACCCATACCGTTAATTGCAGTATAAAAATCTTGGTGTTTGGTTCTATCGCTTAAATCATGATGATGCTTGATAACATAGCTTATCCATTTTTCAGCCGCGCGCTGCCAGAAATCATCAAGTTCAGGAGGAATATAACCTTGTGACTTTAACCATTTATTACGTGCAAAAACAGGCATTAACTCTTTTTTTATCTTAGATAATGCCTTATGTTCAGCGTCTATTTCGAGCTCTTCTATAAATGGATTATCACTCAGTGCTTTCTTTATATCAGGAAGGAAGGATTTATCTAGTTTGTTTCTTTCACTCAGTTGAATTTCAACTGTTGATGTTTTAGCTTTTGCTGATTGTAGATAAACCAGTAGAACATAACTTGCTATAAGTTTTTTATCATATGTTCCACTTTTGCTATTATAAAATGGAAAAGCGTAAACATTATGACCTTCATTTATTCTCTCTCCTCCGACTATATCTCGAACAATACCCGAAAAAAGTGTATCTGTTAGAAAGTGATGAATATCGTTTGGACTAAAATCTCCATTAGGTTGTTTCATCTTATAGATATTATCTAAATTGATGTGTCCATTTTCTTTAACAGCATTAAATCTGAGATTTTTCTCAACATTAGGGTAACCATGCTTTATGTAATACTCAATATGCTCTTTTGTTAGTTCTTTCACATCACTATCAAGTCCAAAAAGCTCTAAATACACAGCAAAATTTGTAAAGTATTCATACTTGTTTTTTAGGCGAGTAAAATTTTGAAAAGCGCTTGCAATATGCTGACTATCAACCCCTTCTACTAACTTACTAGGCAAGTCCCAACCTAACCTAAAGCCCATTTCTCTCACAATAGCAAGTGATAAACTATCTTTACTTAAGCCTGGCTCTGTGTCTCCAGTCATCGTATGTTTGTGACCAACGACTTTAATCGCTGAGCTAATACCCGGATTACTGGCTTTACCTATTTCGCTTTGGTAGCTAATTTTATCCTGGAGGCTGCCGTGTTCATTGAGCAAGCCAAATCTTCCATAAAAAGTGTTTAATCTTTCCTCCTCTGCAGCAGTTAGAGAAAACTCACTGTATACTATTAACCTCCATTGATAGTGATAGTCATAGCCGCTTTTAGGAAGTAAATCAATGCTTACCCACCTATCAGGTTTTGTCGAATCATCTTCTAAATTCAACATAAAACTAAATGAGTAGGCATTTTTCTCGCATGGTGTAGCTTGAAAATATTGTTGAGAGTAATTTTCGACAATGTCACACTTCTTTTGTAGTTCTAGGTATAATGTATTGAAGAACAGTTGCCCATTAGCATCCATAGGGGGGTTGCTGTTTTTGTATTGGTTCATTTTAGTGTTTAGACAATGTACTTCTTGTTGGCAAATCTGTTGAAATAAATCTTCTCCAAAAGCCTCCGCTTCACTCAAACGTAATACGTGCTGTATTTGTGGAATATCATATCCATCAACACGCTGAAAACTATCCCGTTGAAATGTAAGCCCATTTTTAACTTCTTGGTGATATCTAAATAAACGTGCTAAATCCAATCGACCAATATTGGGTAACTCTTTATCATGAGGAGCACCTAGCAAGCGCTCCATATATCCAATGTGAGGTGGTCCATCAATAAAAACACTTTGGTCATTAAGAGTAAAATAGTTATGCAAGTGATTACTAAAAAAACGCAATAACAACTGCTCTTCTGTTAACTTTGAATCTGATTCTTTCTGTGCTTCAGCAAATTCATCTATCTTACTAACTGCATCTAAGAAAAAACCTACATACGTATTTGATAAATCTTTTTTACCAAGCTTCTCATTGATAAAACTTAAATCAAAAATATCACCATAAGTTTTATAAATTACAGATAAAACTATTTCAGGATCAACTGAAATAGTTTTACCTGTTAAATATTGCGTAATATTTGCATATTGACTCGTAAGATTTCTAGACATAAGTGCTTTTGTTTTTTCACTTAGTTTAAATTATAGTGCAAAGTGTATTTTATGCTCATAAAAATGCGGATTAATATAATCATCCAAATCAATTAGTTAACTAAAAAATAAACAGTCACTTAAGGGGTTTAATGACAATAAACTTATTTATTTCATACTTAAACTATATGAAAACGCTAGATTATGAGCCTTGATAAGCTTTCTATTCACAGATAAGTCTTTTTATCTAACGTTACAAAAATTCAAGAAAAAAACACCACTCATTTATGCTGAATGCTCAGCTTCATAAGTGACTTTGAAGGCAAGCTCATCATTTTCAAGTGCAATTTCAACATGACCACCATTGACCAACTTCCCAAATAATAATTCATTTGCAAGTGGCTTTTTGATCTTCTCTTGAATAAGCCGCGCCATTGGCCTTGCTCCCATGGTTTTGTTATAACCATTTTCCGCTAACCAATCACGTGCTCTATCATCAATATTTAAGCTGACACCCTTTGCCGTTAATTGCTCTTCTAATTCCATAATAAACTTAGAAACCACAAGCTTAATAATTTCACCATCTAAAGGATCAAAGTTAATAATTGCATCCAATCGATTTCTAAACTCAGGACTAAACTGATGCTCTATAGCAATCAAACTATCACTGGTATGATCTTGTGATGCAAATCCCATATTATTGCGACTAATATTTTCAGCTCCAGCATTACTGGTCATTACTAAAATAACATGTCTAAAATCTGATTTTCTACCATTGGTATCCGTTAACGTTCCATGATCCATTACCTGCAACAACAAGTTAAATACATCAGGATGTGCTTTTTCAATTTCATCTAATAACAAAACACAATGGGGTTGTTTTGATATCGCTTCTGTCAATAAACCGCCCTCATCGTATCCAACATATCCGGGAGGCGCGCCAATTAGCCTAGAAACCGTATGTTTTTCCATGTACTCAGACATATCAAAACGAACAAATGAAATACCCAATACGTTCGCTAATTGCATTGTAACTTCCGTTTTACCAACACCCGTTGGGCCTGAAAATAAAAATGAGCCTACTGGTTTCTGTTGCTCTCTTAATCCTGAGCGCGATAACTTTATTGCCGCTGAAAGCGCCTCAATTGCATTATCTTGACCATAAACCAGTAATTTTAAATCCCGCTCTAAATTTTTTAATACGTTTTTATCACGAGCAGATATTTTCTTCATGGGTATTCTGGCAATTTTTGCAACCATTGCCTCAATCTCTGAAACTGAAATCATTTTTTTACGTTTCTTTTCAGTTAATAAATTTTGATATGCGCCTGCCTCATCAACCACATCAATAGCTTTATCGGGTAAAAATCTATCGTTAATGAACTTGTCAGCAAGCTCTGCTGCTGCTTTCAATGCTGGTAGAGAATATTTAACATGATGATGTTTTTCTAAGCGTTTTTTTAATCCCTTTAAGATTTCAAAAGTTTCTTCAACGGTTGGCTCAACGACATCAATTTTTTGAAATCTTCTAGCAAGCGCATGATCTTTTTCAAAAATACCTCGATACTCTTGATAAGTGGTCGAACCAATACATTTTAACTCACCATTTGCTAGCAACGGTTTGATTAAATTAGACGCATCCATCACACCACCAGATGCAGCGCCCGCCCCTATAATCGTATGAATTTCATCAATAAACAAAACAGCGTTTTTCTCATGGGCAAGCTGTTTTAAAACAGATTTAAATCGCTTTTCAAAATCACCACGATATTTAGTACCAGCAAGTAGCGCACCTAAGTCAAGCGCATATATAACACAAGAAGCAATCGCTTCTGGAACGCGTTTTTCAACTATATGACGAGCAAGTCCTTCAGCGATTGCCGTTTTACCTACACCTGCTTCACCGACAATTAAGGGGTTATTTTTTCTTCGGCGACATAATACTTGTATAATACGCTCTAACTCTTTATCACGACCAATAAGAGGATCAATCGTGCCTTTTTTAGCCTTATGATTTAAATTGATACAAAAGTTTTCTAAAGGAGAAGTATTTGCTTCCCTTGCCATATCTTCTTCAAACTGTGAAGCGAGCGGCTCCTCACCATCAGTATCATGATTAAACTTTGATACACCATGTGAGATATAGTTAATTACATCCAGTCTTGTTAAATTCTCGCGCCTTAAAAAATATACGGCTTGCGAGTCCTGCTCACTAAATATCGCTGCTAAAACATTAGCTCCTGTAACTTCAGCACGACCTGCGGACTGAACATGAAAGACTGCTCTTTGTAAAACGCGCTGAAACCCTAGTGTCGGCTGTGTTTCGCGCGTCATATCGTCATCAGGTATTTTTGGTGTAGTTTCTTCAATAAATGAATTTAGATCATCACGTAGTGTTTCTAAATTAACATTGCATGCATGAAACACATTAACTGCAGCAGGGTTATCTAAAAGTGACAATAAAAGGTGCTCTACTGTCATAAATTCGTGACGTTTTTCTTTAGCTTCTTTAAAAGCTAGGTTTAGCGTAAACTCGAGCTCTTTATTTAACATGGAGAATGCTCCCTGCATCTTATCAAAATATTATTCAATCTCTATTTGACACAGCAATGGATGTTCATTAAATGTGGCATACTGATTGATTTGCTGCATCTTTGTCTCAGCAATTTCTCTAGTAAAAACACCACAAACAGCTCTTCCCTTGTTATGCACATCAAGCATCAAACTGATTGCTTTTTCTTTGTTCATGTATAGGAACTTCATCAATACATGAACAACAAATTCCATAGGTGTATAATCGTCATTTAGGAGAATTACTTTATAGCGCTTTGGCTCTTTTAAGGCTGTCTTTTCTTCTTTTGCCTCTAAAAAACCCTCTTCAAGTTTTCCCTCTAAAAAATGGTCTCTCATTTCCTTACTCTCTGTATTTATAACCTTAGACCAAAGTGCATCATGTTTTAAGAAAATTTAAAAAAAAACACCGCCAAAAGGCGGTGTTAAAAAGATTCAAAACAAACCTTACATATTCTCAACAATCTTATCTGCAAATTCTGAGCATAATAACAATGTCGCATCATCCATCAGGCGCTCAAAATCATAAGTAACTGTTTTATTCTTAATCGCTCCCTCAACTCCATTAACAATTAAATCAGCAGCTTTAGTCCAACCCAAATGTCTTAACATCATCTCTGCAGATAAAATTAACGATCCAGGATTAACCTTATCTTGCCCCGCATACTTAGGTGCAGTTCCATGAGTTGCTTCAAAAACAGCCACCTTATCACCTAGATTAGCTCCAGGTGCGATACCAATACCACCGACTTGAGCTGCTAATGCATCTGAAATATAGTCACCGTTTAAATTTAATGTAGCAATCACACTATAGTCTTCTGGGCGTAATAATATTTGTTGTAAGAAAGCATCAGCAATCACATCTTTAATGATGATATCACGGCCTGTTTTAGGATTTTTAAGAACATGCCAGGGACCACCATCTAATGGTCTTGCATCAAAAAATTTAACTGCTG
Source organism: Gammaproteobacteria bacterium (assembly GCA_030428185.1). GTDB lineage: Bacteria > Pseudomonadota > Gammaproteobacteria > Legionellales > Legionellaceae > JAUICE01. The sequence continues at coordinate 22,132 of JAUICE010000010.1, read as the reverse complement.
TTTCATATCCCCAATCTTTAAATGCGCCTTCGGTAAATTTCATAATGTTACCTTTATGCACCAACGTCACTGATTCCCTATCGTTATTAATAGCATATTGGATTGCGCTTTTAACTAGACGCTCTGTTCCAGCCCTAGATACTGGCTTCACACCAATTCCACAGTCTTCAGGAAAACGAATTTTAGTAACGCCCATCTCATTTTGTAAAAAATGAATCACTTTATTCGCATCATCAGTACCCGCCTGCCATTCAATGCCTGCATAGATATCCTCTGAATTTTCGCGAAAAATAACCATATCAGTTTTTTCAGGCTCTTTAACCGGGCTCGGTGTACCTTCAAAATATCTAACTGGACGTAGGCAAGTATATAAATCTAGTTGTTGCCTTATAGCAACATTTAGCGAACGAATACCTCCACCAACCGGTGTCGTTAAAGGGCCTTTAATTGCAACACTGTACTCTTTGATTGCATTTAGTGTTTCTTCTGGAAGCCAGTTGTCATCACCATAAGTATTGAAAGCCTTCTCACCTGCATAAACTTCCATCCACGCAATCTTTTTTTCATTTCCGTAGGCTTTGCTCACTGCACTATCTACGACTTTCTTCATAGCAGGTGTTACATCAATACCAATTCCATCACCTTCAATAAAGGGTATGATTGGGGTATTGGGAACGTGTAATGACAAATCATCATGAACAGATATTGCTTCACCTTCGCTAGGTACTTGAATATGCTGATAACTCACAGGTGTACTCCTAAACAATAAAAAAGCGATAATATCACGTCGTATGTATCTGAATCAAAAATCAGAACTCTTCAGCCCTAGGAGCCATCCCTAATCACGATATGACATTTGTTCCTATAGAATTTAAAAGGGACTTTTTAGATTCGGGTAAGTGGGCTTCTATGCTTGGATAAAAAAACAATTACTGCTAACCAAAAAAGCCCGGTTAGTAATGACTTGACGATTAGTGCAAGAAATGAAAAATGATGATGCGCTTGTACTAACTCAACTATCATCACAACAAAACCATTCATCAAGACCAAAAGGCTAATAAATGCTGCCTGATGTCCTTGAGCATAAAAGAAAAGTCTTTTCATGAGCTTAAGCAATATAAATCCCACAATCGTTAGCGACAAAGCGTGCTCTCCTAAAACACTACCGTATAAAATATCCTGGCTTAAACCTAAAATCCAAGCATGGAATAAACGACAGGTATTTGGAAAAAATAAAACCCATAGTGCATATACAACCACCAAAGCATCAATGTTTAAAAATGATAGCGCGTTAAGCGGTAGTATTGTCAACACTAAAGCAGATATTGCCATAAGAAACATAGTGAGGTTTTGCCGCATATTCATACAGCCCTCTCCTCTTTATACCGAGATGCCAGCTCTTTAACTAATTGATGCTTTCCTTTACCTGGCTTAATGATTAGCATTAAGCGTGAACGATTAAGCTTGGCAATCGGTTTAACTTCAATATCTAGAAATGGTTTGTTTTCATAACGCTTTACTAAGCTGACCACACCAACAGGATATCCTTCAGGGAATCTTCTTCCCAACCCTGAGGTCAATAAGATATCCCCCTCTTTTACGGCAAGCGTCTTTGGCATGTGCTGTAGGGACAAATGCTCATAACTACCAACCAGTATACCTCTATCCCCAGTGCGTGCATTTTTGATAGGTACGGCGCTTTTAGCATCAGTGACAAGTAACAGTGTTGATGTAAAAGGTCCTGACTCAACAATTTGCCCCATAACACCTTTGCCATCTAACACTGCAAGTCCTGGATGAACACCATCGTGAGTACCTTTATCTAAAATTAATAACTGCCTATATGGAGAGGTTCTTACTGCTAGTAATTCACTAACGATTAAGTCATTCTCAGTTTCTAGCACTTGGTAGTTTAATAATGTTCTTAATTTATTATTCTCATTTTTAAGCTCAGACATACGCTGTAACTTTGATTCGAGTAAAGTCTCACGATATTTAAGTTTAACATTCTCATCTACTAGAGCTTTATGAGAAGAAATAGAATCTGAAAGCCAGTGCACCGTTTTTAAAGGGAGATCGACTAAATACTGTATGGGACTAACAAAAAACAAAAGCGTTTGCCGCAAACGCTCTCCGTAGCCAAACCGTATATCAGAAAAAATAAGTGCTAAAGACAGGATGACAAGAAAAAGAAAGCGCACCAAGAGGGAGCGCTCCTTAACAAACAATTGATTTGTACCATCTTTGTTCATCTTCTTACTCTGTCGATAAGAAGTCCCCATAGCGGTTATCAATGGTATTTAAGGCACGACCGCCCCCTTTGGCTACACAGGTTAAAGGATCTTCTGCTATCACAACTGGTAAACCTGTTTCTTCCATTAAGAGCCTGTCTAAATCTTTTAATAAGGCGCCGCCGCCCGTTAACACCATACCTCTTTCAGCAATATCTGCAGCCAACTCAGGTGGTGCTTGCTCTAGTGCTGCGCGTACAGCACCAACAATACCGGCTAAAGGTTCTTGTAAGGCCTCTAATACTTCCGCACTACTTAAAGTAAAGCTTCTAGGAACACCCTCAGCAAGATTACGCCCCCTTACCTCAATTTCATAAATATCGCGACTTGGAAATGCTGAGCCAATTTCCTGTTTAATCCTTTCAGCTGTTGTTTCACCAATTAACGTACCATAGTTCCGACGAACGTAATTAACAATCGCATCATCAAACCTATCTCCACCAATACGCACAGACTGATGGTAAACAATACCACTTAGTGAAATAATGGCCACTTCAGTTGTTCCACCACCGATATCCACAACCATCGAGCCACTGGCTTCATCAACGGGCATACCAGAACCTAGTGCAGCAGCCATTGGCTCTTCAATAAGAAAAACTTCTCGAGCACCAGCTCCCATTGCAGATTCTCTGATGGCTCGTCTTTCTACTTGTGTTGAGCCACAAGGTACACAGACTAAGACTCGTGGGCTAGGTCTTAAAAACTTTGTTTCATGAACCTTGTGAATAAAATGTTGTAACATCTTTTCTGTTACATAAAAGTCAGCAATAACGCCATCTTTCATCGGACGAATTGCTGTAATATTTCCAGGTGTGCGTCCAAGCATACGCTTCGCTTCAAGGCCAACGGCTGCAACCCTTTTCTGCCCCGATTCATTTCTCAGAGCAACAACTGACGGCTCATTCAACACAATGCCCTTGTCTCGAACATATATTAATGTGTTTGCCGTACCCAAATCGATAGATACATCATTTGAAAACATCCCTCGAAGCTTACGAAACATGGCGTAGTACCCTCTTTATCAAAAACTCAACCAAACTGCAGCACTTTACCTTAAATTAGACAGTGCGTCGAGCCTACTTTGACACGATACAATTTAGGTAATAATAAAAGCGAACGCTTCCGACCATTTATTTTAGATGTGCTATATAAAAAATATTAGAGTCCTACCAAACGAGTATTCAAATGAACAATATACGTCCAATTATTCGCATTTTTTTACTACTAGGTGTTAGCTTTAGCCTTTCAGGATGCTTAGTTATGATGGGCAAAGGTGGTGCAAAATTTGATAGGACACCACAAAAACAGATTAAAGCTAAAGTGGCAAAATCTAATAAAGTTAAGAAAGTACCTCATATTTATGCCATGAGAGGCTTGCTTGGTATTTTTTCTACTGGTATGGACACATTGGCAAAAAAAACAAAAGAGCAACTGCATTATGATGCAACGTCAATGTCCTACTTGGAGTCAAAAAAACTCATAAAACATATAACGAATATGTATTTCAAAGAAAAAGATCGAAATCCAATTATTTTAGTCGGCCATAGTTTTGGTGCAGATGAGCAAATCAATGTTGCTAAAAGACTAAACCAACTTCATATTCCTGTAGAAGCAATTATTGCGGTTGATAATACTAAGCGAGATGATATTCCCGAAAATGTTAAAGTTGTGTATAACGTTATGAGTAATAGCAGCCAGCTAGAAAAACTAATGTTTGGATGGGGAAGTTTGTACAAAGCAAAAAGCAACCACACTAAAATCTACAACATTAACATTTACAAAGATCTACATATAAGAGGAGTCAGTCATATTGCTATTGATAAAAGTCAACCTGTACAGTCTTATTTAATGTCTATTTTTAAGCAGCACGCTGAACCTCAAGAGCCGCATACATCTGCTGCAAAAAACTTTGTTTAAGTTTATCTAGCGATTGCTGTGTATAGCGATTTGAAGATGCGGTCATTGTGAACGTCAATTGGTTATTAAGTGTTGTAAAGTTAAATACCAATGGACACATCGGGCCTGCTGGTGAAAAGCGAGTATAAGGCCCTCCATGACTTTCGTCATTGGCTGTATCCAAGTTCATATTTGAAATACCAGCAGTTACCGGTGTATTTTTTCTAAATGTCTTAAATGGGCTTTTGCTTTTTTGATAAAATCGCCTTTGTATAGAAAAAAGTAGTGTATTTAACAAAGGCAGACGACGCTGTTTAGCTCTTTTTGTTTGCGCATGGACGATACTGATGAGATGAGAAAAGTCTTTAGTTTCATCCACAGATAGCCCTATTGAAAAAAAACCCAAAAAAAGGCCAAAAAGATCTTTATTTAGTACACTTAAATGACGAATATTACAGACTACTGACAAAATGATTTTATTGCGCTTTGGTTTATACCACTTTTGCTTATATCGGTAGGCCTCTGTCTCCATCAAGCTTAAATAAACCAATGTTAAAAAAACATCATTGATGGTTACTTGATTCTCTTTAGCAAGAGACTTTAGTGACTCTATCACCGAAGATTCAAGTAGTGACCAAGAAACCAATGACTTATCTAAAGTATCATAAGTTAACATCTCGGGACGAATCGCTTTACTAAACGAAAGTCCGCTACTTAACGCAAGGTAACTTTTAATAAAAAAACGTTTAAGGTGATGATAACTTACAGCATTTTTTTGATTATATGGCAAACTGAGTACGGTCTGCTTAGAAGAGTTGTAAGCACGTAGAATATCTACAATAAGCCGATAGATAGCATATGCATCTGCCACCCAGTGATTATATGTGACACTAATAAAACAGTGGCCTTTCGCACGAACAATAAAAAATCTTAAAGGAAATTCATTATCTGCAAACATATAAGACATTTCATGATATGCATGTGTCTCAATATCAGAGCTAACCTCTAACACTATAATTTTTTTTATCTCTCTATATGACACGCACCTCTTATAAAACTTTGGATGACCTAAACCAATATCGGAGATAACAATATTGATTACCTCTTCAAGATGCGCCTTATCTAATGGTTTTACTTGAAAAAAATGAACCGCATTATAGGGCGCATCTTGGCTAAAAGAGCGCATCAACGACTGGTAGTCATTGAGAAGCTGCTGTTTTTGCATTGCGGTCTCTACTCAAACAGATAAACGAGGCAAAAAGCGACCTGTTTTACTGATATACGCTTCATATTCTTTATTATTTTGCTGCAAAATATACTGCTCTTCTCGACAACCTTCTGCATAATAAAGTGCAAAATGTACTATCCAAAGTATTAGCGCGCCTGTTGTCTGTAACGTCAGAAAAGTACCTAACATTAACATCATAGATAGTGTATAAATAGGATGACGAACGTATTTAAACGGTCCACCCGTAACTATTTTAGTTTTTTCTTTGGGGTTGATTCCAACTCGCCACGCCCTACCCATAAAGTGCCAGCAGTACAAACTTAATAACCAAGCGGCAAGTGCAAATAATACCCCTAACATGCTCAACAGTCCTATCTGATGAGTACTTTTAGTCGCTAGAACATGCCAAGGTAAATAGTTCCAAACAGCGAGTAAAGGAAATAAAAATGCTCGATGAAGTCTTCCCATGTTTTCCTTTGGAAGAACATTCGGCGTTTTTCCATTTTTAATCGTATAAAAAATTGTTTTTGAGACTACTGTTAACCAGTAAATGTTGACAATTAATGCGAGCGCTAAAAGCATTCCTTTTCCTTTAAAAAATTATCAAATATTGACTGCGAAAATTAACAGAGCCTAACTGTTTTTGCAAGAAAAGCATATTACCACGCTGAGCAAACGCTTGAGTCTTTAAGAAATTGAAAGGACAGAGGTATACCCAATCTACCACGGCTCGCAAGTAGCGCCAAAGAGGCTAGCAATTTTAAATTCTCTTTGTATAATAGCAGAACAAATTATATAGATAATGTGATTTGCTTTAAACTATGACCATTAATGAAGCTGATATAAAAAAAATTTCAGAGCTTTCTAAAATTCACATTGAAGAAAGCGAGCTCGAATTTTATTTAAAAGACATTACTGCAATTATTGAATTTGTTGAACAAATTCAACCTGTTGACACGCAAGGAATTGAGCCTATGCCTTATCCACTAACCACCGGGCATGCCTTAAGAAACGACATCATCTCTGAACATGATAGTCAAAAACAGTTATCAGCCTTAAGTCGCCATATGGAGGCTGATATGTATCAAGTTCCTAATGTGATAGAGTAATCGCCGTATGTATCATTTATCTTTATCTAAACTTCAGCAAAAACTTCAATCTAAAGAAATTAGTACGCTAGAACTGGCTGAGTATTTTCTCAATCGAATTGAAAAGTTTGACAACAAAATTAATAGCTTTATCTCTATTGATAAAGAAAAAACAATGTTAGAAGCCAAAAACGCTCAAGCACTCGTAGGACAATATCCCTTAGCAGGCATTCCAGTGGCCTATAAAGATAACATATGTGTCGATGGCTTTAAAATGACTTGTGCTTCAAAAATGCTTGCGAATTTTGTTGCTCCATACGACGCTACTTTAGTTACTAATGCTAAAAGAAATGGCTTAGTTACTCTAGGCAAAACAAATATGGATGAGTTCGCTTTTGGCTCTAGCAACGAAAGCTCTTATTTCGGTCCAGTGAAAAACCCCTGGAATTTAGACAAGGTTCCTGGTGGCTCTTCAGGTGGCTCCGCTGCCTGCGTTAGTGCTGGACTTGCGCCCATGACGATTGGCTCTGATACTGGCGGCTCTATCCGTCAACCAGCTGCTTTCTGTGGTATTACAGGATTAAAACCAACATATGGTATTGTCTCTCGCTTTGGCATGACCGCTTACGCATCAAGCTTAGATCAAGCCGGTCCTATGGCAAAAAGTGCTGAAGATTTAGCTCTGATTATGGATGCCATAGCTGGTTATGACGAAAAAGATGCTACCTCTTCTACAAAATGTATCACAGATTTTTCTAGTTTAATCAATCAGCCTTTAAAAGGTATAAAAATTGGCATTGTTGAAGAATTTTTCAAGGGATTAGACAGTGATGTTTCTAAAAAAATAGCTGATGTTTATCAATGGTACGAACAACAAGGCGCAAAAATAGTTCATATTCATTTGAAACACCTACCACTTTCTATACCTTGTTATTACATCATTGCGCCAGCAGAGGCGTCTTCAAACCTTTCACGTTTTGATGGTGTTCGCTATGGGCACCGCTCTGATAAAGCCAACACTCTGGACGAACTTTATCAACTAACGCGCCAAGAGGGATTTGGTCGTGAAGCAAAGCGTCGTATTCTTGCCGGCACCTATGTCTTATCGCAAGGCTATTACGATGACTATTTTATTAAGGCGCAAAAAATTAGACGCCTGATTACCAATGATTTTATCGATGCTTTTAAGCAGGTTGACTTCATCATTGGTCCAACTACACCAACGAGTGCATTTAACATGGGTGAAAAAGCATTAATCGACGCTTATCGCTCAGATATTTACACAGCATGTGTCAATTTGGCTGGGGTTCCTGCTCTTTCAATGCCAGTAGGTTTTAGCCATGATATGCCGATTGCCGCACAGTTAATTGGCCCACATTTTAGTGATGCAAAACTATTGGGCTACTGTCATCAATATCAATGTGCACATGATCATCATCTAAAGCAGCCAACATTATTTATGGAGTAAATTATGCATTGGGATATGGTTATTGGCTTAGAAGTTCATGTCCAATTAAATACCAAGTCAAAACTGTTTTCAGGGAGCGCTACGCAGTTTGGAGCTAAGCCAAATTCACAAGTCTCATTTATTGATATTGCGTTACCGGGAACGCTGCCGGTAATCAATAAAGAAGCGATTAATAAAGCCATTATTTTTGGTTTGGCTGTAAATGGTCATATTAATCAAACCAATTACTTTGAACGAAAAAATTATTTTTATCCTGATCTACCCAAGGGATATCAAACTAGCCAATTAGCTCGCCCTGTCATTGAGGGAGGTCACTTACGTATTGACTGTGAGGGCCAAACAAAAGAAGTTACTCTGACACGCGCTCATTTAGAAGAAGATGCAGGAAAATCTATCCACCTCACTGACAGCTCTGGTATCGATTTAAATCGCGCGGGAATTCCTCTACTTGAAGTAGTGACTGAGCCCGTTATTTATTCTGCAAAGGAAGCTGTTGCCTACTTAAAAACACTTAATCATCTTGTACAGCACATCGGTATATGTAGCGGTAATATGCAAGAAGGTGCTTTTCGCGTTGATGTTAATCTATCGGTTAAACCAAAAGATACAAAAAAACTTGGTACACGTGTTGAAATAAAAAATTTAAACTCATTTCGTTTCATTGAAAAAGCCATTCACTATGAGGCAAGTCGACACATCAACTGCCTAGAAAGCAAAGAACCCATTTTGCAGGAAACCCGTCTTTTTGATGAGAAAAGTGGACAGACAAAATCAATGCGCTCTAAAGAAGAAGCTCATGACTATCGTTATTTCCCCTGCCCTGATCTGCCGCCGATTCATATTTCAGAACATTGGATAGAAAAAATTCGTAAATCTATGCAAGAACTTCCTGACAAACTGTTAAAAAGACTTATCAAGACTTATGGTATCAGCGAGGATGATGCCTATTTTTTACTTAAAAATAAAGGATTCAGCGAATATTTCGAAGCTGTTGTCAACACTAATAATACATTAACAACACTTGCTATAAACTGGCTTAAAGGTGAAGTGAGTGCGGTACTTAACAAAGAGACATTACTCATTGAAGAAATAAACATCTCCCCAAGTATGCTAGGCGAATTACTAGAATCTATTCAAGCAGAAGTCATTTCAAATAATGTAGCAAAAAAAGTGTTTAGCAGGATGTGGCAAAGCGGTGAATCAGCAAAAACCATTATTGCTCACGAAGGACTTGCTCAAACCAATGATTCCACTGAGATTGAGACGATTATTCAAACAATCATTAATCAAAATCCAGATCAGGTTGAACAATTTATTGCTGGAAAGACGAAGCTCTTGGGGTTTTTTGTAGGAAAAGTAATGAAGGAAACAAAAGGAAAAGCAAACCCAAAAATCATTAATCAGCTTCTTCAAAAAGCCCTTGATAAACTTCGTTAGTGAGCGACTACAACAATTCACTTTCAACTAGGGCGGATTTATTTGCTTTCCGTCTGTTAAACTTGTACCCGCTAAATTTTAAAAGAACATCAAATATAAGAAGTAAAATGAATAATTTTACTCTATGCTTAATGGGATATAAAAATCTATTGAGTAGCCGAGTTAATAGAAAAGGAGCGTAAAATGAGCAAAAAAGAAGACAAACCTTACAAAAAAGAGCCTATTAATAACCTGCTTATCGTCATTATTATCATGCTATTAACTGTTCTCGGTTTATTAGTCTTTGGTCCACACTTTGGTATATCGATACAAGTTGCATCAATTAGCGTTAAAGGATTTGTTGCTTTTTTAATCATTTCAACGGTGGGCGTGTTCCTTCTACCCTTTTTAGGTATGATCTTTTTTTCAATTTGGCTATTAGTCGCTGGTATTTTAGGTGCAGTACTCTTTCCTGTCTTAATACCTGCCATCCTTTTTGTCCTAATCATACTGATGCTCATTCGATTATTAAGTGGTCGACAGTAGTTTTTTAGCTCGTGAGCTTATTAGATTAGCTCACGAGACAACCACCCTCTCTAGCTTCCCTCTCATAAATTAATACACTCAATATTTCATCACGGCAGCCGATAAGGCTTGCATGAAACATTTAATGAAGTTAGCCCAAGCCTTAATACTATCCTTGTGCTGTGAAGTATCACTGGCAAGTGATGCTGTGTTTGATGAATATAAACGCCTACTTACAAAATTAGACGACACTCAAGAAATACAGTCCTTTATAGATAAAAACAACTACTTAAGTGATCGATTACGCAAAAAATGGCTATCATATTTAGCTAAAAATAAATCCTATGAGTTATTCCTTCAAAACTATATACCATCTAAAAGTATCGCTAGACGCTGTCAGTATCTAACAGCACTTTACCACACCGGAAAAACAGATAGTGCCTTACAACAAGTCGAGCCAATATGGCTATCTGGAGAGTCCTTACCAGAGAGTTGCGATAATCTGTTATCTGTATGGAGAACGTCAAACTACTTTTCAAATGACTTACTCTGGAGGCGATTTAATCTAGCTATCGAAAATAAATCCTATGGCTTGGCAAAACATTTAGCCAGTGACATGGCTCAAGATGATCAAGAGCTTGCAAAAAAATGGATATTGATTTCAAAAGCACCACATAAAATTCGAAGCATTCATTTACATCCGCATGAAAAAAATACAGCTATGCTAACACATGGTATTAGAAAGCTAATTAAAGGAAATATAAATAACGCCATTAAAAATTGGCAGCATATGAAAAAAAGCCACCAATTTACACATGAGCAAACACAGCATATTTTACGAACTATTGCACTATATTCCGCCATGAGAAATCGTCAAGATGCAATAAAATGGTTTAATAAGCTCGATTCCACCCTTATGTCAACCATGCATCATGAGTGGCGAGTTAGAGCTGCTTTAAAACAAACAGACTGGTTAAATGTAAAAAAAGCCATCGAAGCATTGCCTCAAGAATTAAAAGACAATCCATGTTGGCAGTACTGGCATGCAAGAGCTCTAAGTAAGCTAGGAGAGAGTAAGAAAGCTCTGAATATATATGAAAACTTAAGTAAAAAAAGACACTATTATGGTTTTCTTGCAAGTTTTCAAGCTCAATTAAAACCGAGTATGCAGCATGAGAAAGAGACGAATAGTGTATCAGTATTAAACAACTATAAAGACGAAATTAATCATATCAAAACACTATATCAAGAGAAAAAAACACATAAAGCAAATTTATTAAGTTATGAGCTTGCAAACAACTTAAACGATCTCGAGCTTATTGAGCTGGCTCAAATTTATGAACAATGGGGATGGCATGAAAAAGCGTTAAGCGTGGCCAACACCAGCAAACATAAAGATCACTTGCACTTACGCTTTCCTCTTGCACATAAGTCATTGGTTATCAAAAATGCTAAACAGTACAAGGTTTCACCGTCATTAGTCTTTGCTGTTATACGTCAAGAATCTACATTTAGAAAAAATGCTAAATCAACTGCAAATGCTATGGGACTCATGCAAGTCATACCAAGCACTGCTAAAAAAGTTGCCAAAGGAAACGAAATAAAACTAACAAAAATTAACGATATGTATCAACCAAAAATCAACGTGCAAGTTGGTACAGCTTATCTTAATGAGCTTTCTAAGCGTTTTCATAATCATCCTATCCTGATGGCTGCAGCTTATAATGCTGGCCCTAGACAAGTTCAATATTGGTTAAAGAAACATCCTAAAAATGATCCAGATATTTGGATTGAAACCCTTCCATGGGGAGAAACAAGAAACTATTTAAAAAACATCCTGTCGTTTTATGCAGTTTATCAATATCGGCTAGACAAAGAGCCCAACATTAAGCCTTTTATGGCTCCATTATAGAAACAATCGGAGTTACCATCCCATATATTCATGACGAAAATCATTTGCCTCTTCGTAAAATTCCATAACACCTCTTGCACCAAAAAATGTAGTCGCCATAGAGCCTGCAAGGGTGATGCGATCTTTAATCGTTACACCACAACATGCTGCTACATGATCTGTGACAACAACGCTTAATAACATAGCACTATAAAAAACTACTGTATCGACCTTTGGCAAATGCCTATGCAAATCAAACATAAAAGTTGAACGTGGTTCATTATTGTGTAAAGCCATAAATTTTCTCCTAAAGTAGATTGATAAATCGTTTATATAAAAACACACATGTTCATTTCCATGGGTATACTAAAACAATCGTCTTAAAAAAAGCCAGACATTCTATCTTTAGTGCTATTTTTTTGATTAATAGATTAAAAGTTTTAAGTTTTGAGCTATTTTATATTGATTAGTATCAAATCTTGGTTACAATGATTTTTCATTTTTTAATTATTAATCAATTGGAGTTCGTTGTGTTTAAAAGGACATTATTAGTTTCAACGTTAGCATTAATATCCAGTCAAACATTTGCTGCCTCTTATGCAAATATGATGGATAACTATCAAACAGGTGTTGTGATAACTGATGCAGCACTTGCTGGAAACGTTGCAGGTATTGCTATACAAAATAATGAGTATGAAGCCAGCTTACAAGCAGCATACTTCCATCGAAGTGGGTTACGTGCAGCGCCTATTTTAGCTAATATTGGCATTAGACATTCGCTAGCTTCAACAGTGTATTATGACTACGGTCTTCAGGGCATTTATAAACACTACTTTCAAAAAAGTGGTACTGTCGTCAAAAGTCCTTACTCTCTAGGTGTTTATGTGGGACTCCAATATCAGCCCAATGAGCACATTCAAGTATTTGCTCAAACACTGCCTTACAACTATCATCGTCAAAGCACTGATACTAGATTGCATGGATTCTTTGAAGATGCCAATATCGGTATGAAATACTTTTTTAAATAAGGGATGTACTACAACATTTCGCTATAACTGTATTATAAAGCGGGAGAGAAACCATATAACTCTCCCCTTATCTACCACAACAAGTTAATCCACACATAATATTAACCTGAAAAATCAATTTTACTTTTGATACATAAGAAACAGATTTACAATAGCGTCCTGTTTGCTAGAATGTTTTTTTATATGTATTTTTAGGAGTCACTAGTGTCAAAACGGATTTTATCTTTTTGTCTTATTTTCTTTGCGCTACAAACAAATGCCACAATGTATACTAGCTATATGAGACATCAAGAAAGTCTCAAAAAACCTTATCAGATAGGTGTAGGAGGATTGTTTAATTATTTTTCAAATGTGGCTAGATTTAACATAGGAGTCTACGCGCAAAATACAAAATATGAAGGTGGCATCACTGGTATGTATCAAAACCATAGGGATTCTAACTCTTCAGATAGTAGACGTTTTTTCCATTTAGGGATTTCTGGCGGCTTAAGAAAAGAGATGACTGCTGATTTTTTCTTAACCAATGGATTTTATGCAGAAACACAATATTATTTTAAAAAGCACTCAGCCCATCAAAACAGACCTTATGCAATTGGCTCATATACTGGCTTTGAATATCAACCCTACCTATTTTTACAATGGTTTGTTAATGTCGCACCCTTTGCTTACGTAAAAACAGCAGAGAATGATAAACACACCATACTATTCGGTCTTGGCCAAATTGGTATAAAATATTTCGTTTATGACTAGTTGACTAGAATGCTTGATACTTTAAAAACGCTCACTCTCTTGTGGCTAGTAATCATCAACGCCTCATTAACTCATGCACAACCTGCTCCTTGGTTCACAGGACCACTGTTAGCAGGTTCTGGGAAGACTTTCTCAAAAGGACATATTAATCTTGAAACCTACGCGAGTTACAATGATACCTTTGCACTCTACGGTAATAACTGGCAAGTTAGAAAGGTACCCGACACCAAAACTTTGAATGTATCCCCTGTAATTATCTACGGTCTTACTGACTACATGGATATTTCGACAAATATTCCAGTCGACCGCCATTCTCTTCAAAATAAAAATAAAACAAATTTTTCAGATCTTTCTGGAGGTATGGGCATTCAACTATTATCACCTTCTCAAAACAGTTATCTTCCCTTTATACGCTTTACGATTACTGAGACTTTTCCTACCGCACCTTATGAACATTTAAGCTCATCGCTCAATGGGGTGGATGCCTTTGGCGCTGGTAGTTATCAAACAAAACTTGGTGTTAATCTTCAAAAGCTCCTATTACTCAATAATGATCATTATTTAAGAACGAGATGCACTGTCACCTATAATATCCCGAGACATGTGAATATACACGGCTTTAATACCTATGGTGGTGGATTTAATACAAGCGGAATGATTCGTCCAGGAAATCAATTTCAAGCTGATATGGCATTTGAATACCAGCTGACGCAGAACTTCGTTCCTGTTTTTGAAGTAAATTATGTCCAACGAGAAGCTTCTAGCTTTTCTGGAACCTTAGGAACCACATCTTTAGGCGGCCAAGCAAGCGTTGGCCATGCTAAAGAGCAGTTACTATCGATATTACCCGCACTTGAATATAACTTTTCGGCAAATGTCGGTATTATTGCAGGCGGATGGGTTAGTCTGAAAGGCAAAAATGCGCCAGACTTTAGAGAAGCAATGATAGCACTCTCTATTGTCGCCTAATTACTAATAAATAATGATGGTTTACCCAAAGGCGTTTTTGCCAAAATTAACCAAGTAATTTGACCGTTTTTCGCCGTATTTAATACTTTAGTCTTCATTTTTTGATAACGACTAACAACTTTTTTATGCGGAAAATGAAAACGATTATTTCTACCCGCTGAAATTACAGCATACGTAGGACTCACTGCATTTAAAAAAGAGAGCGTTGAAGAAGTATTAGATCCATGATGTGGAACAATTAATATATCTGAGCGAAGCTGTTGCTTATAATTTCTTACTAAAAAATGCTCCGCTTTTCGTTCAATATCTCCTGGTAGCAATATGTGATGACTACCTACAGTTACTTTTAATACACAGGAGTGATTATTATCACTTTTATCAAGCTTCGGTAACGACAAAAATTGAAAGTCTACACCATCCCATCGCCATGACTTAGTATGATGACAACTTGCCACTTGAGTTTTACTATTTTTAATGATCTGTCCGACAGGATATCTTTTTACTAAGTTTTGCAACCCACCACTATGATCAATATCATCATGACTGATAACAATAGTATCTAAACGTTGTACACCTTGATGATGTAAATATGGACTGATTACACTTGATGCAAAACTAAATCCAGAGGAAAATGCCCTTGCAGTATCATAGATAAGTACATGATTTCGAGTTTGTAATAACACTGATAACCCTTGACCAACATCAAGTACTGTAATTTTTAGTGCTTTAGTAGGAATACTTGGTGTAAATAAAAATATTGGTATGGCTAAAAATATACTCAAGTACACAGATTGTTTTAGACGCTTTTTTAATACCATCCATAATAAAATTGATAAACATACAAACTGATAAGTATTTGCTATTACAAAGGGTAACCTAGCCCAAGTTAACGTTTTTAATACATATAAAATATCGTATAGGCAATAGACTACATAAGAAAGCCAATGGGATAGCCACAGTGCTAACGGTTGGTAACAACTACTAAAAAAAAGCACCAGAAAACTTACAGGCAAAACACAAAAGCTCACTATGGGTATTGCAATAAAATTTGCGGGAAAGCTCACAAAGCTAGCATAATCAAAAAGATATAGCGACAGGGGTATCATCAACGTTGAAATAGCTATCTGTATTCGGAAAATTTGTCCTGGTTTATTGTCTAAAAAATGAAATATAATAAAAACTGCATAAAAAGATAAATAAAACCCATAGCTATATATAGAGTATGGGTTAAGCAATAACACTAAAATAAGTGCTAGCATAAACGAGTCCCAGTGGTAACTTTTTCTTTTAAGTAAAGTTGCTACCATTACTGCACTAACCATTAAGAAAGCTCTCAAGGCTGAAACAGAAAATCCTGTAATACCCGCATACATAAATGCACTAAGTATCGCTAATAGCGCGCTTACCCGTTGCGCAGCTATCCTCTGACATAAATATGCGCTCTGACGCCAGAGATAAAAAGTAAGTTTATATATAAGATAAGCAACAATACCTACATGCAAACCTGATATTGCTATTAAATGCCCCGTTCCCGTCTGACGAAATACTTCTTTCCAATTTCTCGATAAGTGTTCACGCACGCCAAGCGTTAAAGATTCTATTAATCCTTGAACTTTAATATTCAGTGACAGCGCTCTTAAATGCTTTAGTAGGTGTTGCCTAGTATTAGAAAAATAACCACCTTGCTCGATACCTAGTCGGTGATAGTCTTTAATATATCCTTTGGCCTGAATACGTTTAAACCACATCAGCTTTCTATAGTCCCTACTTCCTTCATTATAAAAGCGTGAGAACAATTTGATTTTTGCTTTAATTTGTAGTTGCTCGTTAATTAATATATTGCCCGGCAAGTGATAATTTGTGAGCAGTACTCGTGTATAATACGATTTGTTGTTTATTTTATAAACATCAAATACAAACGTCATAGGCTTTAACTTTTTTATCTCAATCACAGAGCCTATAAGCGTAACATCTCGATTAAGTAATTGTGTCTCTATAGGTTTTGGAAAAAGTAATAGCTGAACACTAAAAGTGCATAGCCAGGCAGAGACTAACAAGCCCATCGATAGCCTAAGGCGATAAATAAACGCTATAAGTACAAAAAGAAACACCCAATAAATGGGCAAATTGATAGATAAAACGATCCCTAAAATAAAAAAAAATTGTTTTTTCAACACGCGAGGCCAATATCCTTTGACAGCTACGTCCACCATAGTAAAGTAAAAAGTGAAGTTAAGAAAGTCTTCCAAATTAAATTAGCAAGGGAATTACCATGACCAAAACAACAACCCTTCTGAGTGTTGCTGTTGTTTGTGTAATACTGATAGCTTTATATATTAATCATCAAAACTATAATGAGCCACCGCTGTTTTTCAAAAGCAAAATTTTATCACATGCGCCTTCTGTAGGAGTTGTCGTTCTACGAGCAGATTCAATATTGCAAACAGCTAAAATAAGCACCGATGACAATGAAAAAGATCTGTATTTAATTTTAAAAGAGCGCGGTAAATTTTACTTATTTTCAAATCTAAACCAGTTAGCACCTTATGATACCAATAGAGATAATATCATTGATGCAAGTGATCCGCTTTTTGAAAAACTCTATATTGGACGATATACAGAAAAAAATCATACTTTATCGTATCGCCCTATTAACAAAACGGCTATTCGTGCTATCAAGCTTAAAAAAGATAGTCAAAGCCGTGTAGTCATACAAGCAAAAGCAATGTTCCTAGATATGCTACAGTTATCGCATGCTTTTACCAGTTCAATTATTCAGCGCAGGATGAGTAAAGATGAAATAGAGCGTATGATTGTAAAACCTGTGGCTTAATTTTTTTAAAGAGTCGTTATTAAATGCCTAACACTTAATCGGTTAAAAACGCTCAAAACCACGCATTATGAAAGGATAGGGGTACATGAGGCGGTTAATCATATCTTTTTTAGTTAGTATTGGTTTATTTTTCTTAGGATATTACCTAGGTCTTTCCTACAACCAGGGCATTACTCTTGAGCACGCTTCGTTTCGTGAGTTCAAAGCCTTTAATCAAGCAAACTTACTACCATCACTCCAAGCCTTTAAATATTCTTGTCAAAGTTTTTTAAAGCAACCTCAAAATAGAGATATTGGAACTCAATATATCCCCCTTAAGGTGCGTGATTTTATGCCGGTATGTTTGGCGTTAAATCAAAATGATGTTCGAAATACGCTTAGTGCAAAAAAATTTATTAAAGAGTTCTTTTCACCTTATCGTTTTTATCTTCATGGACTACCCATTAAAGGTTTATTTACTGGATATTACCTACCAAGCATCCAGGGTAGCCTTATTAAAACTAAAGAATTTAATGTTCCTATTTATGAAAAACCAGATGACTTGGTTCGCATCAATTTAAGTGCCTTCTCAAAAGAGTTTAAGAACAAATATATTATTGCAAGAATAGAGAACCAAACAGTACTCCCCTACCACTCTCGAAAGGAAATAAACGAAGGTAAAATTTCTGAACACGCAAAGGTAATTGCTTATATTAAAAGTCGTATCGATAGATTGTTTCTTGGTATTCAAGGATCTGGGTACATTATTTTGCCCGATGGAAATAAAATTATCGTAAGCTACGAGGCTCAAAATGGTAAAAGTTATACCGCTTTGGCAGGGCTTTTAATTAAAGATGGCATTATGAATAAAGATAATGCGTCGATGCAACGCATTAAACAGTATTTAGAGCAACATCCAGAAAAACTTGATTATTATCTACATAAAAATGAATCGTTTGTCTTTTTTAGAACCCTAAAATCTAACGAAATTATCGGCGCACAAAATGTGCCACTAACCGCCGGATACTCTTTGGCTATTGATAGAAAATACTTACCCCTAGGGTTACCATTGTGGCTTTCAACAACTTATCCAAATCCACAAAATTTCAATAAGACGCTCCCCTTCAATAGACTCATGATAGCACAAGACACTGGTGGCGCAATTCGAGGACCAGTGCGCGGAGATATCTTTTGGGGAGGAGGGGAAAATGCCGCTATGATTGCTGGACACATGAAAAACAGCGGCTTTTATTGGATTTTACTACCAAAGACTCTTAACTTAGAGCTTAAACGCTAGATCAATACCTTTTAGCCCTTTGTAGTTTAGGCCGGCCTGTATGGTATGAGGATCTTTTAGTGCTTCGGGTAACGAAATAATTTCATAACCATGATGTCGGTACATATCAACGATATCACCGATGAAGTGACTGTTAAGCAAGTTCGCATGAATGAGTAAAATATGCTTAATTGGACGATTAAATTTTTTCATCGCTTTTTTTTCAGCTCGCTTCGTTTGAGCCCAAATATAAGCCAAGTACTGTTTCTTTAAATATGGTAAGTAAGCTGGCCTTGCTCGATAAGCAACACGAAATAGTTTTTGATTAAAACGAAAATCTTTAGTATCTATGGTCACTGGCGCAACAACATATCCATTTTCTTTTAGAAAATTTAATACAACCTCTTTTTTATGACCATGCCCTTCAGAAAGATAAGGATAACGAAAATATTTTGGCTGGCTCATGAGAGGTGCTAATACCTTATCTGCTCGCTCAATATCATGAATATATCGACTTGCACGATTATAGCCTAATGCAATATGCGAATAAGTATGATTTCCAATAATAAACCCTGCTTCATGAAACGCTTCTAGTAAAGACCACTGATCTTTTTCAATCGTTCCTGCCACAACAAAACCTGTCGCTGGAGCTTTCCTTTCCACCAATGCTCCCATCATCCTCAAGAAACGCTCACGCTCTCGCCTTAGATTACTTTCACGATTGTGTGTCGTCCCAACAAAGGGTAAATCATCTATAGTAATAGCGACTTGCTTAGGTGTATGCTTTATCGTTTGCACTTCAAGCGCAAAGCAAGAAAAAGTTAAAAGTACACTCGTTAACCAGTAAATATAACGCATAATCCTCATCCTTAAGCCCACATAACACAGTTTATTTAATCCACCGTTAATATCATATACCCAATGGAACTTAAAATGCACGTTTTGAGTCCTGATAAACAGGGTAAACGCTTAAAAAGGATGGGAGTGAAAGGGTCAATAACAAGGAGGTCCTGACTGTGGTGAATAATCAGCCAAGAGACTACATGACAAACGCATACCGTCATGCGCTTGCCCTGCATAAACTATCGTTTAGTGTTATTACTTTTTATTATCCATAGACGGCGCAGGCATAGCCTTTTTACCCATCATTGGCTGTACCATTGCCTTCATTTGCTCTTCAAGCTGTTTTCTTTGCTCTGGCGTCATTACTTGATAAATTTGATGTCTTGTTTGTAAACGTAAAAACACCATATTCGCATAAAGTTTACCCTGGCTATCTGCTAAGGTTTTTGCCTTACCTTCATCAAACTTATCAGCCATTACAAGCGTCTTCATCATCGCCTGGCCTTGGCGAAGCTCGGCTGCAGTCTTTAGCATTTTAACACGCATTTGATTAGCAATATCTTTTATTTTTGAACGCTGCTCATCGGTGAGTGTCGAAAACACATTTTTTTGTGGCTTAAAACTCAATGGTTTCGTTGTCAAATTATTTACATGTCCAGTTTTATCTTGCTTAGCAAATACAAAAGGACTAGCTAATATAAAAACCGCCATAAGAGAAAAACGTGTTATTACTTTTAAATTCATCAATGATCTCCTTAATCAATATTCTTAATGTTCCCGTGTTGCTTTAAAGCTAATCTCTGGAAACCTTTCTTCTGTCATCTGTAAGTTCACTGCCGTTGGCGCTAAATAGGTTAACATATCTGCCCCATCGAGTGCTAAGTTTTCTGGTGCCCGCTCTTTTAACTGCTTTAACGCTTGCTCATCATCTGCAAATACCCAGCGAGCTTTTGCAACACTAACTGACTCATAAATACAATCTACTTTATACTCATTCTTTAAGCGATGCGCCACCACATCAAACTGTAACACACCAATAGCGCCTAATATTAACTCATTAGAATTTAAGCGACGAAAAACTTGTGTGGCCCCCTCTTCTGACAACTGAATCAATCCTTTAACAAGTGCCTTACTTTTTAGTGGATCTTTTAAACGTACTAGTCGAAAAAGCTCTGGTGCAAAATTAGGAATACCTAAGAACTTTAGCTTCTCTCCTTGAGTAAAAGTGTCACCAATCTGTATTGTGCCATGATTATGTAAACCCAAAATATCCCCTGGATAAGCATTACTGGTTTGTTTTCTATCAGATGCGAGAAATGTCATCGCATTGCTGATTTGAATATCTTTACCCAAACGTAAGTGCTTAAGTTTCATTCCTTGCTTAAATGTACCTGAGCATATTCGCATAAACGCAATTCTGTCTCGATGGTTGGGATCCATATTCGCTTGTATTTTAAACACAAAGCCAGTGAGCTTTTCCTCACTTGGTATCACTTCACGACAGGTTGTTTTAAACGCTCCAGGAGCTGGAGCATGCATCACAAAATCATCAAGTAGCTCACGGATACCAAAGTTATTCATGGCTGAACCAAAATACACAGGCGATAGCTTCGCATTTAAATACGCATCAACATCAAAACGATGACTAGCGCCTTGTATAAGCTCAATGTCCATTTTTAGATCATCAAGTTGATCACCTAAAATGTCCTCTAATGCCTCATTATCAATACCGTCATATACTGTGATGTCATTTTTAGTTGTGTTACTGCCTGGTTCATACAGATAAACCTTATCTCTGTATAAATGGTAAATTCCTTTAAATCGGCTTCCCATACCAATGGGCCAAGTCACAGGCGCACACTGTATTTTTAAAACATCTTCAACCTCATCAAGTAAAGACAAAGCATCTTTTCCCTCTCTATCAAGCTTGTTGATAAATGTCATAATAGGTGTGTGGCGCATACGACAAATTTCCATTAACTTAATGGTTCTCTCTTCTACACCTTTAGCGACATCTATTACCATGAGTGCTGAGTCTACCGCGGTTAGCGTGCGATACGTATCTTCAGAGAAATCAGCATGTCCAGGTGTATCTAACAGATTGACAATTCTGTCATGATAAATAAATTGCATGACCGATGTCGTAACAGATATTCCCCGCTCTTGTTCCATTGCCATCCAGTCTGAGGTGACGCTACGCGTCGCTTTTTTACCTTTTACGGCACCTGCAAGATTAATTGCTCCCCCAAATAGAAGTAATTTTTCAGTAAGAGTGGTTTTTCCTGCATCAGGGTGAGAAATAATGGCAAAAGTACGCCGTTTTTCTATTTCACTATTAAGATCAGACATTTAAATAACCAGCTTTTAAATAATGATGCTGATTATCGAAGAAAAAAAGCAAAATGCAAGCTATTAGCACAAATCACTTTATAAAAAAAACAAAAGAATACCATTTAACCCATTAATTTTAATGAATAAAAACCACATTTATCGAAGCACTTAAGAGCAGGCTAATTATCCCAAATATACCCCTATCCTTTCATAATGCATGTTTTTGAGCGTTGTCAAATCCTCAATCTTTGGTATTTTTCTCAATCGGAATGGAATAACCATTCCTCAATTGAAAAATCCAAACCTTGAATATTTGACCG
>JAUICE010000085.1 GCA_030428185.1 Gammaproteobacteria bacterium | reverse complement strand
ATGAACTAGACGCCCTAAGGCTTCATAAAAAAAATAATCCCTTTAGTGGCACTACAGCAATTGTCAATGACAACCAACGCGCACTGTGGTTTTCTAAACAAATTATTCCAGCCATTCGTAATGAAAATAAACTCAGGGACCAGTCATCCATATCACCAATTTTTAGACATATTGGCTTGTATGCTTATCGTTATCAAGCCTTAAAGCGCTTTGATAGCTTCAGTGAAGGCCATTATGAGCATCTTGAAGGTTTAGAGCAATTAAGGTTTATTGAAAATAATATTCCTATACACACGATTAAAGTTGCCTATGATGGTTGGCCACAAATGTCTGGCGTGGATACTGAAGATGACTTAGCACACGCTCAGTCCTTACTGAAAGCACATAGCCAGTTCTTCCAGATATAAAGGTAGCCCGATGACTAAACTGCTCATTGCAAGACACGGAAACACATTTGATAAAGGCGACATTCTTAGGCGCGTTGGCTTAAGAACCGATATATCATTATCAAATAGTGGTAAAAAACAAAGTGATGCACTGAGTACATACTTAGCCAAGGATTATCCTCATATAGAGCACATCTATTGTAGTGAGCTTAAAAGAGTCAGAGAAACAGCAAAAATCATCGCAGATAAACAGTCTTTAAACCCTGAAATATCTATATTACCTTGGTTAAATGAAATCGATTATGGAATCGATGATGGTAAGCCAGAGCAGGAAGTGATCCAAAGATTAGGTCAAGATGCTATCGAGCGTTTTGAGCAAACGAGCCAACTACCTCCTGGATGGGATCTTGATGTAACACATTTAAAGAGCTGCATTAACACTTTTGCTCAAAACTTAGTCAGCCATCAAGATAAAACCTACTTGGTTGTAACAAGCAATGGTATTGCGAGGTTTTTTTCTATACTTTTAAAAAATAAGCACCAGCAGACCGTGCTTAAAATGCCAACTGCATCTATATCACTTTTGGTCAATAAGGATGACGTTTGGAGCTGTACATATTGGGGGAAGCGCCCATACACAATTGATTAAAACAAGTGCTATGATTAACATAAAAAACGGATAGTAATTATGAAACGATTGACAAAAACAAGCATCCTTCTTTTAACTTTTTTGCCGCTAGTCCTTTACGGTAAAATTCGCTGTAAGGAAGAAGTCTCTAATCCTCTTCGCTATTGTGATACATCAGCTGGACGCTCAGTATTAAAAACAGGCGGCTACTCGCAAACCTATTGTCGTCATACCGCAATGATGAATTTTCAAAGATTACATGGCTGCTGTACCTGGCAAGGAGGCGTATTTTTAGTGAAAGCCGGAAATGTTATTTGCGGTAATGGCAGCATCTCCCCTATCTGCTCAATACAAGAAACCCAGAGAAGAAAAGCTGACTCTTATAAGAACAATGATAATAGTGTTAATATTAATGGTGGAGAGTTTTTAAACTAAACAAATACCGATAACACAATCAATGACTCTCTAGCCAATTGGGGACCAAGCTGGTTCTTGTAAATCACCAGCTTCGTCTGATAGCTCATTGACCACGTAGCCTTCAAGAGTTGCCACACGCAGCACCCCTTTTCCATTTGACTTACTCGCATAGACAACAAACAATCCATTGGGTGATACCGAAGGAGACTCATCAAGCCCAGAAAATGTGATCGGTACCAGATCATCACTCAGTAGTTTATAAAGAGCAATATTAAATTTCCTACGCTTTTTGTGTAATAGCACAATCGAATTTCCACCAGGAAGATAGCTACCACTGGCATTATAATTTCCGTCAAAAGTTAACCTTTTAATTCGATTAGACGACAAATTCAACGCATATAACTGTGGAGAGCCTCCTCTGGAGGACGTAAACATTAACTGTTTTCCATCTGGAGAAAAAGCTGGCTCTGTATCAATAGATAAGCCAAACGTTTTTTGTGTTAACTGATTTGTTTTTAGATCATAGGTGAATATCTTAGGCTCACCAGTTTTTGAAAGCACTAAAGCTAAGCGTCTCCCATCTGGAGACCAACTTGGCGCCCCGTTAATTCCTGGGTAGCTTGAAATAAGATGTCTTTTCCCTGTTTGAATATTAGCAATATAGATTTCAGCCTTTTTATTTTCAAACGAAACATATGCAATGCTCTTTCTATCAGGAGACCAAGAAGGTGACATAATGGGCTCAGATGACATTAAGAGTGTTTTTTGATCGCTGCCATCATAGTCAGAAATCATTAACTGGTAGCGTTTTTGATGTGGCTCCCTACTTTTAACCAGTATGTATGCTAACTTCGAAGAAAATACGCCTTTTTTACCTGTTATTTTTTCAAAGACAACTAATATGATGTGCTAAAGCCTTGGCATTACCTTTGTTAATTGTATATTCTTGGCTCAATAAGATATGCGGTGTTGTGACTGGATCTAATAATTGAAATGCAACAGATACCTGACGAGCTCCTACCTTTTTAATATCTCCAACAATAAGATAGTTTGCACCTATTGATACCCAGTATTTAAAATCAGTATTTAATGCATTTGTAGGCTGTTTCGCACTGTTATGCTCTAAAAATCTAAAAAACTGTGAGTAGGCTAAATCCCCTCTAATCATTTGCGATATTTGAGGCAGCCCTGCCTCACCATTAAATGGAACGATTGCCAACGGTATTGCTGTTTGCCTACCTTTGGTTAATTCTAAATCTAAACTCCAAGCATTGGAGACCATTAGTAATATTAAAAATATCGAGCATATTCTCTTCATAGCACGTTCCTAGCTGAATACATCTTCGGGCCTTACTGTTAAACTAATACGCTTAAATTTAGCAAACGCTTGAGGCATATTTGGGACTGGTAATGGTTGCGCCCTGTAAATGGCAATTTTAGCGGATCTATCCAGTAACTCATCACCACTAGATTTAATTAATCTCAAACGAATAATATCCCCTGTACTCGATAACTCTAATTGAAATTGACTGGATAAGGACTTATCTACACCTTTAGGGATAATCCAGTTTTGGCTAATTGCAGATAAAATTAGTGCCTTATATTTATCAATTTCACTATTCACCTTAGCCTCTTGCTCTTGAGCTAGTTTTTTCTTAAGAGCATCCTTTCTAGCTTGCCGAGCTAGTAGCGCTTTTTTCTGAAGCTCAGCCTGTAACTCTTTTGCTTTTATCGCTTTTTGCTTTCTGTCTAATTCTTGTTGTAGTTCACGCGCCCTAGCTTTTTCTTTTTTCAATGCCAACGATTGTTGCTTCCTTTTGCTCAAAAGCTGTTGTAATTTCTTTTTAGCATTACTTTCTGCCATGCGTTGTTTACGCTTGAGCTCTCTTTGCTCTTTTTTTAACAAAGCAACACGCTTTTCTTCATTCATTCTCTGTTGTTTTATTCTTTCTCGCTCTCGAACTAGTGCTAATCGTTTAACTTCTTCTTGACGCGCTTTATTCGCTTCCTCTTGTTTTATTTTAGTAATTTCTTTAAGTAAGTCTTCTTCTGACACAGCAACACTTTTAATGATTTTTTCAGGCTGCTGAATCATTTTGTTAGTCGAAAACTGTTGTTTTCTTGGTGAGCTGAAAGACACAACCAATAAAATAAACAGCACCCCATGCAGTATTAGGCTATAAAAAAATGATTGTTTATAATTTTGGTCCATTATGATCACTTATATTTTTTTTACACTCTTAGGTGACTGAGTTAACAAACCTAAATCCTCAACACCAACTTGCTTTAGTGTCGCCATAAGATAGATAACCTTATCATAGGTAACCTGCTTATCTCCTTTAACCAGTACGCGAGCAGATTTACCTCGCTCTTTATTTAACTGAACCTGTGCTTTAACTCTGATGGCAAGCTTATCTAAATTAAGCTGTAGTCGGCCATCATGATCTGAACTAATAAAGTACTGACCATCTTTATTCACTGTAACAACAAGCGGTAAATCACCTTTACTCGAAATATTCTCTGCTTTTGCTTTAGGCAAAGAGACCTTGACCCCTTGAGTCATCATTGGTGCTGTAACCATAAAAATAATCAGTAAAACCAACATGACATCAA
Source organism: Gammaproteobacteria bacterium (assembly GCA_030428185.1). Classification (GTDB taxonomy): domain Bacteria; phylum Pseudomonadota; class Gammaproteobacteria; order Legionellales; family Legionellaceae; genus JAUICE01. The sequence continues at coordinate 1,997 of JAUICE010000085.1, read as the reverse complement.
TATAAGGAACTACATTGATTTCGGCCAAACGTTTACGCTTACTGTGCATCATAGTGAGAACGCCTTTCTAATAAAGCACTAAACTCGTTTTTAAACACATCATAGCGACTTTGAATCAGTTCAACTTGATTCACATATCGATTATAAGCAAGTACCGCCGGTATGGCTGTGAATAAGCCCATAGCCGTCGCAATTAATGCCTCAGAAATGCCTGGTGCAACCATAGCAATGGATACTTGGGAGACTTGGCTTAACGACTGAAATGCATTCATAATTCCCCACACAGTACCAAACAACCCTATATACGGACTCACAGAACCTACTGAGGCTAAAAATGAGAGATGCTTTTCAAGTTTTGCCGACTGCTTCATCATCGCAATACGCATTGCTCGCTCTGTGTTAGCAATTTTATCTTTATCCGTACAATCTGTGACTTGCTCAGACTGAATATAAGTTTTAAAACCTTCCTTAAAAATATCATAAATACCATCAGCCTTACTCTTCTTATGATTCACAGTGGTATAAAAGGACGCCAAATCACGACTTGACCAAAAGGCATGCTCAAACTCGTTAATTTGCTTTTCTGAGAATTTCAAAAAAAAAGCTCTTTGAAAGATAAATAGCCATGATATAACGGAGGCACCTAAAAGTAATAACATCACAATCTTCACAACACTATCAGCGTGATAAAAATAACTAAGAAAAGATTGATTCATACATGACTCCAATTAGATAATCGATTAAAAGCATATAGATTATTATTCTTATCAAGACAAATGACTTTGACAAGCGATTTTGCACATAAAATAGCTTTTAACCATTCGGTACGACAACGCTTAAAAACTTTTAAGTCATTTGCGTGATAAACAGTGTCAAACTGGTCCGTAGCTTCCATATACACGGTCAAGTCACCTTGATGCACTTGCATACTGCTCATACGCTTATTTTTGGTGATTCCTTCTCTTCAGATACTTTTGTTGGCAGTCCAAAATGCTCATAGGCTTTATTTGTAACAATACGACCTCTGGCTGTGCGCACTAAATATCCTTGCTGAATTAGGTAAGGCTCAATTACATCTTCTATGGTGCCCTTCTCTTCTCCAATTGCCGCTGCCAAACTGTCCAGCCCAACAGCCCTACCCTCAAAAGTTTCAATCATTGAATTGAGCAGCTTTCTATCCATCATGTCAAACCCTGACTTATCAATATCTAACATATCTAAGGCTAATCTAGATGTGCTTTTTGAAATATCACCATTTCCTTCAACTTCAGCAATATCACGTACACGTCTTAACAATCGATTAGCAATTCTTGGTGTGCCTCTAGAGCGTTTTGCAATTTCATTTGCAGCATCCTCATCGATATTAACACCTAAGATACCCGCTGATCGGGTAATGATTTGAGAGAGCCAGTGAACATCATAAAACTCTAAGCGCTGAACAATACCAAACCTATCTCTTAAAGGGGATGTGAGTAACCCAGCTCGAGTTGTTGCACCCACTAAGGTAAACATTGGTAAATCTAGTTTTATAGATCTCGCCGCAGGCCCTTCACCAATCATGATGTCTAATTGATAATCTTCCATTGCTGGATATAGAATCTCTTCTATCTGTGGACTTAAGCGATGAATTTCATCGATAAAAAGCACATCTCCAGGTGATAAATTAGTTAATATTGCCGCCAAATCTCCGGCTTTTTCTAAAACAGGACCAGAGGTTTGTTTAATTTGAGAGCCCATCTCATTGGCAATGATATGGGCTAAGGTCGTTTTACCTAATCCTGGAGGCCCAAAGATTAATACATGATCAAGCGCATCTTGACGCCTCTTTGCTGCCTCAATAAAGATATTCATTTGCTTTTTAACTGGCTCTTGACCAATATAATCACCCAAAAGCAAAGGACGAATGCCAACTTCCTGATTGATTTCCTCTAAACTCGAAGCCTCTTTTGACAGCAATCGCATATCGTCCTGCATGATTTCCCTAACGCCAAGGTAGA
>JAUICE010000009.1 GCA_030428185.1 Gammaproteobacteria bacterium | reverse complement strand
GTTGTGTCAAAACCGTCAACTGCGGTCACACCACTCTGTCCATTTACAATATTTTGCCAAGTTGAGGAAACATCCAAGCCTAAAGGGCTTACCATCCCCATCCCTGTCACAACAACACGACGTTTTCCAGCCACAACAATCTACTCACATTAAAGTTTAGTCATTATTTAAGCATCTAAATTAGACTCAATATACTCAACAGCATCCTTAATGGTTGCAATTTTTTCTGCTTTCTCATCTGGAATTTCTGTCTCAAACTCTTCTTCTAAAGCCATGACCAACTCAACCGTATCAAGAGAGTCAGCACCTAAATCTTCTACAAACGAAGCCTCAGGCTTCAAGTCTTCTTCTTTAACACCAAGCTGCTCAATAACAATTTTTTTCACTCGTGCTTCTACAGTACTCATTTTACAAATTTCCTCATTGATTCAGTACACTGATTAATAATCTATTGCGTCATAGTTTATTCAATTACCCATTGAATGCAAGATAAAACAAACGCTTTAATTCATTAACATACCACCATTGACATGAATTGTTTCACCCGTAATATATTTTGCGCGATCTGAGGCTAAAAAGCTCACAACATCAGCAATATCCTGGGGACGGCCTAAGCTTTTCATTGGAATTCGCTGTAACAAAGTATCTTTCACACTTTGTGGTAACGCGTCTGTCATGTCGGTTTCAATAAATCCTGGTGCAACAATATTGACGGTAACGCCTCTAGAGGCTACTTCTTGTGCGAGTGATTTGCTCATACCAATTAACCCTGCTTTTGCCGCTGAGTAATTTGCTTGTCCCGCATTTCCCGTCTGCCCTACCACGGAGCTAATATTGATAATACGACCATAACGGGCACGAAACATCTGTCTAAGACACGCCTTACTTAAACGAAAAGCACCCGTTAAATTCGTTTCAAGCACATCATTCCACTCTTCATCGCTCATTCTTAATAGCAAATTATCCTTGGTTATCCCGGCATTATTCACCAAAACTGATGGCGACTGCCATTTATCAGAAATAAGGCTTAACACATCTGTTATCTGATTTGCATCACATACATCCAATACCAACCCATCGCCTATTCCACCTAGACTTGCAATGTGCTCAGCAATGTTTTGCGCGCCAGTTTCACTGGTAGCCGTTCCAATAACTATCATATTATCAGCCAACAGCTGACTTAAAATAGCTTTACCTATACCTCGACTCGCACCTGTAACCAAGGCAACATGTTCACTTGATGCCATTTAAAACTCTCCTCAAATATAAATAGGGCTAAAGCAAATTGAGTGCAACCTGCTCTCTAATGAGATTAGGTACATTATTATGAACTTCTCTTATTGCTTCTTCAATCGCGTGACGGAAGGCTAACACATTAGCACCACCATGACTTTTAATGACAATTCCATTTAAACCCAAGAGACTAGCGCCATTATAACGAGAAGGATCCATACGCTTTTTTATCGATTTAAGAGCTGGACGGGCCAAAAAAGCCAATAACTTATGAAATGTGCTTTTGGTAAACGCCTCACGTACAAAATGAGACATCAACTTAGCTAATCCTTCACTAGCCTTAAGCGCGACATTCCCAACAAAACCGTCGCAGACAACCAAGTCCACATCTCCAGTGTAAATATCATCTCCTTCGACAAATCCGATATAATTCAAAGCATCACATTCATTAAGCAAATGAGCTGTATGCTTAACCTGATCATTACCTTTCATTTCTTCAACACCGATGTTTAAAAGACCTACACGGGGCTTTTGAACTCCTTCTAAGGCTGTTGTTAACACAGCCCCCATCACTGCAAATTGGTAAAGATGTTCTGCACAAGAATCAACATTTGCACCTAGATCTAGCACTCTCGTTTTACCAGATATAGTGGGTAGTTCTGCAATAATTGCAGGTCTATCAATACCCGGCATAGTTTTCAACACAAATCGTGCTGTAGCCATTAAGGCACCTGTATTACCAGCACTAACGCAGGCACTAGCGAGACCTTTTTTGACCAAATTAATGGCCTGGCGCATAGAAGAATCTTTTTTTGTGCGTAAGGCAACGGAGGGAAGTTCATCCATTGCAACAATTTCTGATGCATGGAACGTTTGAATACGCGAATGATGTTTATTTGAGTGGCGATTAAGCTCATCAGCTATCAACGTCTCATCACCAACAAGAATAACGTTAAGATGGGCATGTAAATCGAGCGCACTAAGAACTGCTGGCACGACAACTTTCAAGCCTACATCCCCACCCATCGCATCCACTGCTAAAGTGATATCACTCAAAAGCTATTCTTCCTCGTATACTTCATCAGCGCTATCAAGCACCTTACGACCACGATAATAACCATCTGCGGTTAAATGATGACGAAGATGAGTTTCTCCTGTCTGACTATCAACTGCCAAGGTTGGCTGTTTTAAAGAATCATGTGAACGACGCATACCTCGTCTTGAACGAGTCTTACGACTTTTTTGTACTGCCATTTTTATCTCCCAATAGAGCTACAAGTTGTATTTTGCGAACTGTCTACTAAATATTTAGTAACCAATCTTTCATCAGGGCAATGCGTAGGATGACGCATATCTGCACTTAAAATCACTTCATCTGCTACCACATCCATAAGGTTTAACTGCCAAGAATGATCAGCACTAACCCGCTCAAAAGGCTCGTCTTCATTCATTGGCGCTTCACTCCTTACCCTTTCTACGAGTAATGTTTGCGAAGATGAAAACGGAGCACGATACAAATCCAAACACCGTTGGCAGGTCATGCCAATCTCACCTTCAATGTGCAAATCCAATAATAAACTATTGTCTCTTTCACCAGGCCGCACAAGAAAGGTGACGCAAAGCTCCCCCTCGCTATCATGCAAGACGGCTGCTAAACGAGGCAATGCTTTTATTGCCAATGTCACCGTTTCTGACTTAGCGTCAGCTAAGTATTTTCTCAACGGAAGTTGTGTGTACTGGTTATAGCTAGACATAAGGAGGCAAATTCTATCACAGAACTAAAAAAGGACAAAGCATTGTCAACCTATCAAGATAAAGGTTTTTCGTTCCAATGCTCATCATACACCCCCCTCATTTTTTCGCACTGTATCGCTTTGAGCTTTATTGTTTTTGACTTATGAGGCTTTCTAAGCTGAAATAAGCCAAGGTTAATTTTAGACTTACAAATTGCATGCTTCCGAATAAAGTCACTATCCCACTGATTTTCTGTGTTTTTTTCATGCTTAATATGATGGTTCCCCTGCTACCGAATACTAACAGCTATCAGGGAATGATCACGCATTGTATACTGATGGTCCTGATACTTTGGTTAATGATCTACGCGGGAAGACAGTATTATATAAATGCTTATCGAGCACTATTAAACAAAAAAGCAACCATGAGCACCTTGGTTTCCATAAGCACCATATCTACCTTTACCTATTCCACTATTATTTTGCTGTTTTTTCAAAACAGCCCCCTTGAGTCTCACCTATATTATGAATCTATTGCGTTTATTATCGGATTTGTAAATCTGGGAGGATACTTAGAGGCTTTAGCGAATAAAAAAACATATAAAAATATCCATCAGCTTATGGCTCTAAAACCGAAAGTTGCGCGCAAAATCACGCAAAAAGGCGAGGAGATTGTTCCTGTATCTACACTTGCTATAGGCGATAAATTTCAATTACTTAAGGGCGATAAGATTCCTTTTGATGCAAAAGTGTGCACAGGAATTGCAAGCATTGATGAGTCAATGATCTCTGGTGAATCCTCATTTTGCAAAAAAGAAACAGGTGATGAAGTATTTGCTGGAACCATAGTAAAAACTGGCTCTCTAATTTGTAGCATTCACAAAGATAGTCAGTCTTCATTATTACAACAAATCATCAATGAAATAGACAAAGCACAAGCAATAAAACCTCCAATTGCTAATCTAGTCAACAAGATTACACAGTTTTTTGTCCCTATTGTTTTACTGTCTTCTCTGCTAACTGCTTTGGTTTGGTATCATTTTGGCCCTGAACCTAGAGTCAGTTACGCATTTATTACCGCCATGACTGTCTTAGTGATTGCCTGTCCTTGCGCGCTGGGGCTTGCAATACCAACAAGTATACGCGTTGCCATTGGTCTTGCTGCAAAGAATGGACTATTGATCCGAAAAGGACGCATCTTACAGATTGCAGGAACCGTTGATACAGTCATTTTTGATAAAACTGGAACACTAACCAGTGGAAAACCTACTTTGGTACATATTGAGCGTTTTTGTGACAAAAATCTAGATGAACTATTAGCACTCGCTTTAAGCCTTGAGTTACAAAGTCCACACCCTGTGGCAATGGCGATAAAAGACGCTGCGTCAATCAAATCAATCACCCCAAAAATTGTCTCTAATTTTCACAGCCTAGATAGCAAAGGGATAACTGGAGTCATTGGCGGAGAAACTTTTTACTTAGGTAACAAAAACTTACTTGAAGAGAATTTTGTTGACATTGGTGCCCACGGCAAAAAAATTGCCCAAGAGCAAAAAAAAGGCCATACCGTATTACTGTTAGGGAATAAACATCACCTATTAGCACTTTTTATCATTGCTGATCCCATTAGACCTGAGGCCAAGCGTGTCATAAGTACCTTAAAGGCAATGGGTATTAAGGTCAAAATGCTCACTGGTGATGGTGAACACACAGCATCAGAAGTCGCCAAAGTGGTCGGTATTACCGATTTCAAAGCTTCATTATTGCCTCAAGAAAAACTTAATGAAATTAAATTATTATTATCAAAAAATCAGGTTGTAGCCATGGTAGGAGATGGTATTAATGATGCGCCTTCATTATCACTAGCACAAGTAGGAATTGCCATAAGTAGGGGATCTGATATTGCCAACGAATCTAGCGATGTTTCTTTAATGACTAGCAATCTAGAAACAATCATTACCTTGCTTAAACTTTCGAAAAAAACCTTAACAAATATTAAACAAAATCTTATCGCGGCCTTTTTATACAACACGCTCAGTATTCCAGTTGCAGCAGGCATTCTCTATCCTCACTTTAACTTATTATTAAACCCTGGTATTGCAAGTGCTTGTATGGCACTTTCATCTCTTTGTGTGGTTTTAAATGCAAACCGGTTACAAGGGGTAATAAAAAACAAATCGTGAGAAAATGTCATTGATATTTACAAAAGTTAAGCAATTCACGTTATAATATGAATTCAACAACTGAAAAACAGTGTGCCTATGGAAATAAATCTACTCGCAAAACTGATTAAAAATGAACTTAACGAACTACAAGCTATTGAATTAAAAGAAATTGATGTAAAAGATAAAACCTCCGTTACTGATCTTATCATTATCACAACTGGCCGTTCCTCGAGACATGTAAAATCCCTTGGCAGCAAACTTGTCGAAAAGCTTAAGCAGCATCAACAGAGTCCTTTAAGTGTTTCAGGCTTGGATCAAGGTGACTGGGTTTTAGTGGATTGCGGCGATGTAATTGTTCATATCATGCAGGCAGAGACCCGCGGATTTTATAATCTTGAAGGCATGTGGGAAGTTAATTTGTCAAAACAATCTTCTCAATGAATATAGAAATTATCGCCGTCGGCGATAAGATGCCCGGCTGGGTTAAGACTGGCGCAAGTGAGTACTTAAAGCGCTTACCCAGCCACTTTCAAGTCACATTCATTGAAATTCCTTTACAGAAACGCAATAAAGGTCAAGAAACCAAGGCCAGGCAAAAAGAAAGCGAATCCATGCTCGGTAAGCTTTCTTCCAAAGCTTATATTATCGCCTTAGAAGCTTCAGGAAAAAAGCTTTCTAGCGAGTTGTTAGCATCTACATTAGAGCAATTAAGCCACAGCACGTCTTTAGTTCAAATTCTAATCGGTGGTCCAGAAGGACTAAGTAAAGAATGTCTGGAAAAAGCTCATGTACGCTGGTCACTGTCTGCTCTTACGTTTCCTCATCCCCTCGTTCGCATTATTCTTTGTGAAGCGCTATATCGTAGTCATTCCATTATCAATAATCACCCATACCACAAGTAATATACCCCTATCCTTTCATAATGCACGTTTTTGAGCGTTGTCAAATCCTTAATCTTTGGTGTTTTTCTCAATCGGAATGGAATAACCATTCCTCAATTGAAAAATCCAAACCTTAATCATTTGACTGCGCTCAACCTACAAGCTAACTATAAGATTTATTAAAATTTTCTATAGCGTTAGACAAAAAGATTTACCTGTGGATAGAGAGATTAAATTTGAGTAATAACAAAGTCTATTACGATAATTTAATCTCTTTAGACCACAGTAAATATTGAAGTCTAAAAACACGCATTATGAAAGGATAGGGGTATATCACTATATTCAATAGATAACTTATTGATCATATGTAAAATTTATTTTGTTTACAAAAATTATCCAGACGAAACATTTTTTCACTCTTGTGTTATAATTTAAGCATTATGTTAAATAATTATAGGAAGTTGTTATGACCTGGAATAATTCGATTAAAAGCTCACTAATTACCTCTATCTTTGCCGCTCTCTTACTATCCATGCAACCAGTATTTGCAGATGAAGACACTACTTATGACAATATGTTTATTTCATATTACACACCAGAAGATGTCACCTCTTTAGCTAAATACGCAAAAGAGCAAGGATTGGCTGGGTTTATCCTTTGGGAATTCCGTGGCGACACGAGTTTTAATGATAAAAGCTCACTACTTAAGGCCTTAAATTCTGAGACAAGTGACTCTAATCCCTTAATTATGGGCTATTGGAGCAACTGGGGTGTCTATAGTAATGACTCAAACTCACGAGCAATTCCTCACCCTGCTTATCGCGTACCCGGAAGTCTTGATAACAATGGTAACAAAGCTGAAAACAGTGATTTTACACAAAAGCTCGATGGAATGAATGCCATCGCCTATGCATTTCTAGAAGCACAAACAGAAAACTTTACCTACTACGATAATGATACAGGTCAAATGGTACAAATAAAAAATAAGACGCCAGATAAAATTGGTACCTTATATTTTAACGATCCTTGGGCGGATTTATCTAAACCTAAAGATAACGATACTCAAGATGCCCTCTGTGCAAAAGATGCCGCCATCTGTAACTTTGCTCTAACCAACAGAAACACAGCCATACCGAACGAACAAGGAATGCTGATGGGAAACTTTAATGCTTTTGCTGTGCAAAACAATAGTCATGGAAAATTAGCAAAGTACATATCCATTGGTGGCTATGGTCATGATGCTACTTTTGAAGATACATTTAAAGCTGCAAACGGTATTGAAAATTTCACAACTTCTGCTGCGGCTATCATTAATACATACGGCATTGAAGGTATTGATTTAGATTACGAAAATCCAGATATGACTCATGAGCAAGCTCAAAAATATGCTGAGCTTATTCAAGCACTTCGTAAAAAACTACCTAATACAAAAATCAGTGTAGCTTTATTAGGTAACCCCAAGCTACTTGAAACCATCGGTAAGGATACATTAAAAATTATTACCGATAATATCGATCACCTAAACTTCATGACTTATGATTTTCATGGTGCGTTTGACTACTCAGCAGATGGCAAAGGGATCACTGGATTCATTACCAATATTTATAAGCCTGATAATGCACCCAAAGGTTATAAGTTCAGCATCGATACACTCATTTCAAAAGCTCGTGAGCTAGGTGTTCCTTTGAATAAAGTCAGTGTGGGCATACCTGCATACGGACGCGCTTTAACTGGTATCGATATGGGTAGCGAAGAACTATTAGGACTCTTCCAGCCTATTCCTAAAAGTGCTAATGGCATCCCTAGAGGTGACTTAGATGCTAAAGATTGTAATACCAGCATTCCTCTTGGAGATAATGCTTGTAGTGGATCATTCCAATATAAATACATTGTTGAAAATATGTTAGGAAAAGATGCAGCGTTCACATCCAAAACATGGCCCTCACAAGATGCTATGGCAAATGGAACCAACGCATTTGCTAAGTCATGGGCTCCTGCCGTCAAAAAAGGGCTTAAACTAGAAATCACCAATATTGGTGATCATAGTAATACCGCCTTTTCTGTCATCATTTCAAATGGTAAAGCCACATTTGCACCAGGTGATTATTTCAATGCTGGTACTGATAAGATGTACTCAGCTGATCAAACTGGTGATATCGCAAATTTAAAAGACTTAACCATCAAGTGGGTTGCTGACTGGGGCCAAGGTGATAATAATCCTCATGGGGAATGTACATCGTTTACTAAGGATTCTGATAAAGATGTAACATTCTTTACTCAACCTACACATTTGATGATTAAAGTAACACCAGAAAATGGAAAATTTACAACAAGTTGTACTCTAAAATTATTAAAATAATCACTCTAAACTTGCCAAGGTGGAACAAATACACCTTGGCAAATCTCATTAATGTAACGGTAGCTTCATTCCATTATTCTAAGGAATACAGTAAGATGAGCATTTAAGACATTCAATATGTTAGTAGCAGTATGTCACGCCTTAGAGTTAAAAATCCAGCAACTGAAAAAAAGGTGTTTAAACAACGAGCACTAACTGCTACCATTTTAATAACAACGCTCTTTTTATTAAATATAATTAAACTCGTTGAGCTACAAGTCGTAAAACACCATCAATATCGAACTCTATCAAATAAAAATCAGCTAAGCGTTATTGCAATACCACCTACACGTGGCCTTATTTATGATCGAAATGGCGTATTACTTGCTGAAAATTTACCTATTTTCACTCTAGAAATTACACCTGAAAGAGTTATCGCTTTAAGTGATACACTAAAGCGACTAAAAGTCTTACTACCATCGATTAGTGATGATGAAATCAAAGCATTTTATCGTAGCCTAAAACAACATAGACGCTTTGAGGCCGTACCACTCAAGTTCAAGCTAACCGAGCTTGAAGTTGCAACTTTTTCGGTTAATCAATTTCAATTTCCTGGTGTACAGATAAGTGCTGGAGTCATGCGCTCCTATCCTTTAGGCAAGTTAACCGCACATCTCTTAGGCTTCGTCGGACGCATTAATACAAAAGAGCTAGCCTCACTGGATGCTAGTGCATACGCGGCAACAAACTTTATCGGTAAAGTGGGTATAGAAAAATACTACGAGCAGCAATTACATGGAATAGTCGGAAACGAGCAAGTAGAAATTGATGTGAGTGGACGTATTGTTAGGCGATTAAAGCACCAATCAGCAAAAAGCGGGACATCTATCTATTTAACTATTGATAGTAAATTACAACGTGCAGCATTTAATGCTTTAGAGGGGCATCAGGGTTCAGTGGTTGCTATTAATCCTCAAAATGGAGAAATTCTCGCCTTAGTGAGTACACCCAGTTATGATCCCAATAATTTTGTTAAAGGAATTAGCCAAAAAGACTATGATTTATTGGCGCAGTCAAAAAAACAGCCATTGTATAATCGCGCGCTTAGGGGACAATATCCCTTAGGGTCGACCATTAAACCATTCCTTGCAATCGGCGCATTAAATAACAATATTGTTAAAGAAGATAACTACATCCTTGATAAAGGATGGTTTAAGCTTAACGGCGTAAACCACTTATATCGTGACTGGAAAAAAACCGGTCACGGTCGAGTAAACTTGGAGCGCGCAATTGTTGTCTCTTGTGACACATATTTTTATGAACTTGCTAATTTAATGGGAATTCGTAAGATAGATGAGATTTTAAATGACTTTGGCTTTGGTTTTTTCACCGGTATCGATATGGGCGAAGAGCTACCAGGTCTTATTCCCACCCCTGAATGGAAGAGAGCTATTAAACATACCCCATGGTATACCGGGGATACGATTATTTCTGGAATTGGTCAAGGCTTTATGTTAACGACTCCATTACAGCTTGCTAATGCAACAGCCAAGCTTTCTTTAAGAGGAAAACATTACAAACCTCATCTATTAAAATCTTTTAGAGATGGTGAGCTAATGAGCATCTATCAACCTATCGAAACCTATCCCTTACTCTCTAAAGAGCAATCATGGCAGAGCGTCATACATGCTATGGAAGAAGTCATCAAGGCAAAACATGGTACTGGCTTTCGTTTCGGTCGTAAACCTGCCTACCGTATTGCTGCCAAAACAGGAACCGCGCAAGTATACAGTATTAAACAAAACAAAAGTTATAATGAAAATGATATCCCTGAATATTTACGTGATCACTCACTCTTTATCGCTTTTGCTCCAATAAAAAATCCTAAAATTGCAATTGCCGTTGTAGTAGAAAACTCTCCTATTGCCCCAAATGTTGCCCGTAAGGTAATTGATAATTATTTACTTGGAAGTGCTTCATGAATACATATCAAGCAAAAAAAAATCGCTTGTATTTTTTACACAATTTAAATATCGACGTTTTTTTGTTATGTACCGTACTTTTGCTATCTTCCTTCGGATTATTTGTCCTTTATAGTGCGACAGACGGTTCACATCTATTGATGCTTAAGCAGATCACCAGGTTAGTACTGTCTCTTATCGCCCTGTTTGTATTTGCACAAATTCCTGCCCATAAATATTATACTTGGGCACCATTAGTATATATTCCTGGTGTTCTATCACTGATTCTAGTGTTATTAATTGGACGTGTCGGCAATGGGGCGCAACGATGGCTAGACTTAGGCTTTTTTCACATTCAACCATCTGAGCTGATGAAAATCGTCACTCCACTTATGGTTTCTTGGTATTTAAGCCAAAAAGTCATTCCTCTTGATCTTAAAGTCACATGCAAAAGCCTCGTGCTTATTCTACTCCCCACCTTGCTTATAGCTAAACAGCCTGACTTAGGCACAGCATTAATGGTTGCATTTTCTGGCTGCATCGTCTTATTTTTTGCGGGCCTTTCAAGACGCTTCATGACTATTTCTTTGGTAGGCATGATGTTTATGATGCCGTTTCTCTGGCATATACTACACGATTATCAAAAGAACCGTGTACTAACATTTTTAAATCCAGAAAGAGATCCTCTGGGAGCTGGATATCATATTATCCAGTCAAAAATTGCCATAGGCTCAGGAGGTATTTTTGGTAAAGGGTGGATGAATGGTAGTCAATCTCACCTAGACTTTCTTCCTGAACATACCACCGATTTTATCTTTGCAGTCATCGGCGAGGAGCTTGGACTGTTTGGGTGTATTGTTCTTATTAGTATTGTTATGACAATTATTTTACGCTCACTATATATTGCTTATCATGCAAGTAATACATTTTCACGCTTACTAACCGTAAGCCTTGCTGCCAACTTTTTTATTTCTGCTTTTGTCAATATGGGCATGGTAACAGGATTATTACCTGTCGTTGGTATACCACTGCCACTTGTGAGTTACGGAGGCTCTTCAATGATTGTATTTTACTCTGCCTTCGGTATTATGATGTCTATCCAAGGACAAAAAAAATTATTTAGTCAGTAAGAGATAAACTCTATCCTCAATTATCTAGGTGTTGTTTTTTTGATAGCGCAATGGCATCTCGATTACGATTGAGAGTTTGGCAAAGCTCAAAAACATGCATTACGAGATGACAGCAGTATAAAGACTTTTGCTTTAGTGTCCTATAACAAATCCACTTAGCAATGAGCGCTTTAGGCTTTGGTGTTTTTCTTGAGTCACAAGATTAGCCATTGCAAAAGAGGCAATGCAATTACTAACAATACCTCTGATCCCTCAAGTAAAATAACTGTGTCTATGGTTGTTTATAACCTTAAAACTAAAAACCTGCGTCATATGGTGTATCAGGCTCTGGTGGACTGGGTTGCTGAACATCTTTAATGGATGCTCGCTCTGTGGGATAGGTGAGTTGTGCTTTTAACTTAATTGAATCTAAATCACGAAAAATATTATATCGATGCTCTTTACTATCTTTTGCAACAATATATTTTTTATCGTAGTCCAACTGAATTAAATGTACGACTATATAATCTCCCTTTCTTAAATCGAATGTACTATACCATAACGTTGGCGCAGGATTCAGATTCAAAGGTACAATAGCAGATGATAGAGCACGGCGATTGATATACTCTGCTTCCGCAGAATTTTTAGGCTTAGGTAAAGCATTTAATAATACTTTCAATCGCACAAAACGACTCTGTGGCATAAAGTCACCAGGGAGTCCGATATAACCGGAACCATTGGCATAAACACCATCAAAATTAATAGGCTGGTTACGTGCAACAAACTGTTTAGTCACATCTTGATAATTATTTAACTGCCACTCATAGTCAGGAGCATTGGTCATCACATTATTTGGCTCATTAAGGGGATTTTTTGTGTGCACTCGCATACCTTTATCAGTAAATTCAACTACAGCAGCATTTCCATCCTTGTCAGCAATATAAAAGTGCAATGGTGGCGCCACATATGTACCATCAATATTTAAAGCGTTCCCTATTACCTCAATTGACTCAAGTTGTTTAATGCTTGAGGCAACACTATCGCTAGTACCCAGAAGATAATTAGCAATATCATAAACTGCTAGTATTTTTTTATTCGTAGTGGGTTCAAACGAGTATGCTGTTTTACCAGGTAAATACAAAGCGCCAACATATAGACCAGCATCGTTAATACCATCGGTAACCTCTCCCTTTAAAGACAACATCTTACCGATATAATTATGCTTATTGACCCAGTTAAGCGCTCTTTCTTTAGGAATATCTCCTACATTTAGCTGACTGACGTTATTATCACCTTTTAATCCTTTAATCATCGGCGCAGGTAAAACAACCTCAAAGTCCATGGTTCGACTACCAACAGTATTGTTGATTGCTCCATTATTATAAACAGGTATGGTAAATACTGAACAGCCGAATATTTGAGGACTAATCATCAATAGAGTTAACGAGAAAATATAATTTAACCGCTTCATTTTTCTGCTCTTTTTTTGAGCTATATTATACATTATAGCCCATATTTTTAAACTTTCTCTCAATGGCAGAAATAAATGAACCGTCCCCTTTGTGGGTTATGGTTGTTTTTTACTTACTCGGTGAGTGTCTTCAAATTTTTTTAGTAGCTCAAACATAATGTTACTGGCTGTTTTTTCAAATAGAAATGGAAAAAAAGCATGAACAAAAGCACAAAATGCTGCGATAGATAACTTGCCTGCAAAGTTAAGTGCAAAGCAGCAATGTTGCCAGTAGCTTTCATTAACACTCTTAGGGTGTTTAGTGAACCATTGAACCATCATATTTATCCATAAATAAAAATATTTACTAGATAATATCTTAAGCGCTTAATGCACGCAAAATAACTGACGTTCTAGAATGAGGCTTGGAAGCAGCATGTGCTTTTACATCCTCCCAACTTGCTTTAGTTGATATATGTGTAGAGCTCATAAAAAATGACAAGTGCTTTGCTTGCTTGTGAATATCTTTAAATAGAGCAAGCTGTTTCTTTTGATTTTCTGGATGAATATCTAGATACTCTACGCGAGAAATTGTTTCAAAATCATTTAGATGTGCTTTTAAAATATCTAGTGCTTTAGCTGAAATACTCCATGGCTTTTGTTCTATATGATAAAACAAAGATTGAACCGTTAATTCTCGATATTCCCAACGATTCCTTGCACGAAAAAATTTAAAGTTTTTGTTTTCATACAAAGCGTTGTAAATTCGTTTAAACTCCAATAAAAATTTTTCTCTTTTATCAACGTCTAAGTCTAATAAGATTGCTAATCCAATATTAAATTTAAGCCCTGTTAAATCAGTGTCAAAATCTAAAATAATTGGACATGTATGCTCATGGTTAAGCTCTGTCATAAATGGCCAAATATTTGCACCTTTCTTAACAAGCGACCGCAAAAAAGTTGGCTGTAATGGCCTATTAGATTCAATCAATTGCCTAAATGAGCACTGAGCTTTTTCAGGAGTCATTAGCATACAACACTGTTGAAAAAGCTCTTTCTTATGATTAGCATATAACATTTCTAAAAATGAAGATTCAGTACCATTTGGCTTAGTCACATCAAAACCTAACTCTAAGACACTGCTTAATAGAGATGTACTATTTTTTTTAAAACTTAAGTCCGCGAGGGCTCGTAAGCAGTCATCACTTAATCGTAATTGCGCCTCTTGACTGGTTTTTTGTGTGGAACGTCGTTGTAGAAATACTGCAAGAAAATCAACATTAAGATTAATACAACTCGCCTTAGCTAACCTTATTAGCTCCTCTTCTTGCAATCTATAATCACACACACTCACAATGTCATCAATTTGCTTTCTTGTATACTTTATTGAGTCTGTTAAAAAGTCGATTATGCACAAACTGATATCTCCAGGAGAAGACAAACATTTTTTATTGATTAATTCTTTACTTCCATCAGGAGCTAACTTGCTCAGCAAAAAAAGATAAGAGCTTACTAAAGGATCATAATGAGAAGAATTTGATGAAGGATCACTAGATTTGGTAACCTGTAAAACAAAATCATCAACTATCTGACTGTCTGTCCACAGCTCATTTGCTTGATCTTCACTATCTATCTTTTCGCCACCACTAAAACAGATGCAAATTGCTTTTAGTAAATCTGTCGTTAGCTCTTCAAAAAGATGACGCAACTCTCTATCTTTTGGGTAGGAAGAGCAATAAAGTAATAGAAGAAATTCAAGTGTTGATCGATTCACACATAACTTTCTTAGCATATCAATCGTTATGGATTTAGTGCTAAGCAACCTCTTGAAGATTTCTATATCTTCTTCTGTGAACGCTTCGTTTTCTGCTATTTTTTTCAACTCAATTTCAGAAACACATATTTTAGATAGAGATAACTTTTCATGCCTACAAGTCATCCCATACTGCTTAATGAGTCTATAAGGCATCTCTCTTAATTGCCAAGCATCATGATTATAAATGTATGTCTTCATAAGCTCTGGCGAGGAAAAGAAAACGCTAAAAAAATCTTCTCTCTTGGTACTAAACATGTAATCGACGAAACTTAGAGAATTTATACGGCTTTTCAAAACTAAAGGTCGATATTCTTCAATTTTTAAAAAATACAATAGCAAGTCAAATCGCCTACATTTAATCACTATATCAATTAAGTCTCTAATAACTTGTCTATCAATTTTTTGGTTTTCATAGATAAGTTCTAAATTTCGAATAACCTCAATTAATACGGACTCTGAGCAAGCCAGATTTCTATGACTATCAACCAAATAACTCAAAGGAAATCCTGATGTTTTACGCACAATCAACGTGTTAATCAGCTGGATGTTACCCGTGTATATTGCTAGCTCAAAAATAGTACCATATTTTTTATTAGGTGCTTGTTTACAGTTATCTATATCACGAAGTTTTTTCGAAACCCTATCGTCGTTTAAATCAAACTCAAGATCATGCTCTGGAGATGTTAATTCAGTCGAATACACATGATCCTCTAACCAGTACCGATGCACACCCGCAAATGATAGACGAATCTGTGCACCTTTACGCGATATAACCCTTCCTGTTATATAACCTGCATCTGGACACAGTGGGTGCCTTGTTTTAAGACAGGTATTTGGTTTTATCTCAGGATAACGTCTATCTAGATATGAAAACTTTTCTAATTCTGAAAGCCCCCTATCAACCAATACAGATAAAAACCCATAGTCTTCTCGTATTATGGCTTTTTGAGTCAATAAGTCTAATTGCTCTTTTGATAATGCCCCTTCACTCTTTATTGATAAATAATATTTAATCACTTTATAGCTTGCATTTTTTATTAAGTCATCTTCACTCATTACTCCTTTTGTTATCATCAAAAGAGCAAGCTCAGGACTAGCGTAAGCCATTTGAACCAATTCATCGTGTATCTGCTGTGGATTAAAAAAAGTATTGTCTACTAGATGAGACAATAAAAATATACTTTTTGAGTCTGTCAACAACCACATATTTTTAATGAACGCTTCATAAGCGCTGTGTTTTTTTGCAAATAATTTTTCTATTATTTGGAAATCCTGATAGGTTAAGGGGAAATCTAACGCCCTAAATATCAGCAAAACTCGATAAAATGATTGGTTACAGAAAAAAGGACTTGGTAAACGACTTTGACAACGATTAATATCAGCTAAAGAAACTTTGGTAAGTTCTTCATCAATATCAGCTGCAAGCTTATTTAAGACTTGTGGAGACTGTTCCTCCAACTCAACGCCTAAAATAGAGTTGAGTTGTGTTTGTACCCCCCGACTATGCAAAAAATGCTCTAACCCGCGCCCTATCATATCCACACAAAAGCTCACATGTGTTCGCGAAAGCTTTGCCTTAGGTGCAATTAATGGCGCTAAAATTTCCTTCAAATCTGTCTGGTACTTTAGGCCTGGGCCACGTATCGCTAAAAGACTTTGTGCAACTGTAGGATTGTGTTGCTCAAAACGATTCCACCACTCACAAAATTCGCTAACAGCAACGTTCGCCTTATCACCAGAAACAAGCTCAGCAGCTCCAGTTCCTCTAACATGCGAACTTCCAGCTAATAAACCGCTAACTAACTTGTTAAGTTTAACTAAAACCTCTGACTTAATTTTCTCTTTTGCTACATGCTCATAATATTCAAAAAGCGTTTTAAAAGAAGGAGTAATATCTTGGTACGCGCGAATATAGGCGAAAGGTAAGGCCCCCTCACCTAAACGTGTATCTGTTTTTATCCAAACATCTTGAGCTTCATAATCACCTTGGCCAAGTCTAGCAGCGGCGGTCGCAGCAACTGTTGATAGATAATGAATTGTTTGATCTTTAAGATGAAAAAATGACTCTTCTAATTGTTCACTACACGTGCAAGCCTCTCGCCACTGTTTTATAGCTCCATCAACCTCTAACAATAAAGAGCTATGCATTAATATTTGAAGAGAGTCTGTCTCGGGCCAAAACACTTGAACCAAGGTAGCTAACGATTTATTTAATCCATTATTTTTAAGCATATAGTCGAGACTCGAGCCCTTAATCAATCGTGAGCGAGTCATAAGATTCTCTTTAAACTTGGATTTAAAATCTTCCAAATCTTTAATGGGTAAAATCGAACTGATGCTTTGTATTAGCAAATAGCTATCAAGTAACTCATCTTCAGAAAATGAAGACAAGGGTATATCCAACACATTTAAAAGCTCACTGAAAGCTTCTGCATACGAGCTTAAACTATCTTTAACATCTAGGAGTTTCCCTCGTATTAATACCAGTTCATCTTGTAAGGCGTCATAAACTGCTTTGTGTTTATCTGCTCTCGAGCTTTCATGAGTATTGAATAAAGTGCAAGCTTCTGTTTTCTCATCAAAATTAACACTATCCAAAGCCGATATACCATTATCACCAGCGTAGTAGGCATCGGCATTTAGGGATAATAGTAAATTAACCAAGTCAAGGTCGACATTTTTTTGTGCAACCAAATAATGTAATGGTGAAGGATATTTATCTAGTGGTTGATAAAGTAACTCTGTGTTTTCTTTAATTAAAGAAATAATTTTTTCAAGATCGTTTTTTTGAATCGCTCTTAGTAAATCTTGATCTAACACCGAACATCTCTCTTATTCCAACGGCTAAATTTCTAAGCAAGCCACTTCTTTCAGAAAACTTGAGGACACAGCCCAATCTCTATCTTTTCTTAAAGTGAGCAAATTTTGCTCTAGAGTATAATAAGGATTTTTGCTTGAAGCAATATTTTTAGTGGTATCCTCACCCAAAAGTACCGAAAGATAGGGATAATCTTGCTGACTAATGCTGTCCAATAGTATTTTTTTTAATGTCTTAGCACTTCTTGTTACTGCATAATTTGCATGAAACAACCACGGCCGATAACTAAATGTGATCCGTACCAGCTCTAATAATACGGCTTTTGCCTCACTATCATTCAGTGTACCTTTTGCTAAAATACGACGTTGTAACACCAGTAACAGTTCTCCTTTCACCCCCTTCTGTGATGCCTTAGATAAAGCATGATAGCAACTACTAATCAATTGATTGATATGAAGTGTATGCTTGTGATCATTCCTTGTAAGGCTTGCTTGACTTGCCTGATGTATTAAACGTTTTGCTTTAGGCTCAATGTGTAATGTATTCATTAGCGACATTGTTTGTCCCTTTCTTTCCGGGAAGGCTTTGCTGTATTGAACCTCAATTTTCTCCAAGCGACTGGCTATCTCTTGACGAACTCCCTCTTCAAATTCAGGCGCATTTAAATTCTCTTCAGCAGCCTCAATTAAGTCTGCAAATCGCCGCACTTCTGAACTCAAATCTTTATCCATATTTTGGATAGTACTAATTAGAGAGCGATCACGTGTAGTATCACTGTTTATTTTCAAATCTAAACTTGCTATAAGCTCTTTTAAATCATGAAAAGCTTCACCAATATCCCTCAACGTTTGTAATATAAAGGTTTTAAAAGGCTTGTATTGCAAAAATGAACGATATTGATTAATAAATCCTTGTATCAAGTCCAAAAGCTCTGTTAACTCACCAATTTTATACTGTCGTAATGGCAATTCATCAAGCAGTGTTTCAATAGACTTATCCATGTCAAGATAACTTGAGATTGACCAAATAAAATCAAAAGGTTTTTTATGCTTATTTTTGACTAAAAGCTCATTTTGATAAGCTGTTGCTGTAATTGCCTCAAACTGCTCTTTACCGGTATGAAAAACTGCATCCTGTTTTTCATGTTGTAACTTAAGTGATTTTTCACCCTGCAAACATACATCAACACGATAGTCTTCAATAGCTAATCCAATAAGCGGTAAAATATGATTCGCGGCCTTCCTTGTCAGCCAATGAGGTATTTTTTTCTCCTCTTTTGTTGCACCTTTATCTTTAAAGTGTCTATAAATAGGTTTTAAAAAATCATTTCTATATTGAGTTAAAGCAACCGCGAGGGTTTCAGCACTAGACGATGGATATTCTTTTAATTTCTTTATTATCCCTTTTTGTTTTTTTGCACTGATATTAGAAAAAATAATTAATAAATCCCCTGTGGTTTTAGGTGGACAATTCAATAGAACGTGCTTGAATTTTGTGTGCTCAATCAATGATAAAACATAATCATTTCGACCCAGTAATAAGCGAATCAAACCTATGTTGCTCGCAAGCTCTACAGCAACATCATCACGACCATAAATTAATTTGAAAATATTATTATTTAAAATCCGTGCGGCCAAATGGGCTTTATTCCCAATATCCTCAATATTGAGCTTTTCTATTTTTTCCTTTGTAAATGCTTTCAACTGCTCTGAAACATAAATCTCAACAGTTTGGACAAAGCTAAGTAAATTATTCTTTTCATCTAAGCGTCTAAGATCTGGCTCTTGCCGTGAGTCCAGTAATACATTCAAAAAAACCAAGACCTCCTTACATAAGGAAATCTTTTCGTCTAAAGATAGTGCAAACCCTGTATTAATATCTATCGGGTGCTGTAAATTCCATAAAAGATTTGCAAGAGAAATAATAATCAGCCTTCGTCCCCGTAGATCATTTAAGAAATTATCACCTGAAAACCAAGAGTCAAAAAAATCCACCAACTTACAACTATGATCAAAATCAATATTAATTTCTTCTAAAATCTCTGGAATGTTTGTCCTAAAAAATAGCGCTAACTGGCGATTAAGTTTATCACTAGGCGATTGGCTAACATACGATACAGGTAACTGACTACTCATCAAATAATAGGGAACACAAGAAATAAATGTGGACTCTTTTTTTATATCATCCTCATTTACCTTATCGACTTTCAAACCAAGAAACATCATTAATCGCTTGTTTTCTTCAATAAGCTTAAGATACTCATTAATAGTTTTTTGCTCAGGCTTTAAGGTGTTTACGATTTTGTTAACGGGAATAGAAAAAGTTGCAACTCTAGCGCGTCGTTCTTTATCAAACTGTAGTCGTTTACGTCCAAGCCTACTTATCTGATCAGAAATAGCCATGTATGAAAAAGCAATTGCTGTAATCGCAAGTCCAATAGCTTCTTTTTGTAGTGAAATTTCACCTAGCTGTTCACTTGCACTTAATTGTCCACGTACTAAGACTTGTGCGTGCGAAACCGTCTCTTCTTCGATCGTTTTAATGGGTTTTCTTGAGTCAAAACCTAATACTGCCTTCCGAAGCGCAAACTCAGTTAAATTTGCATTAGCCATATTTGATCCTTGTCTTTGCAACAGCTTTCATCTTATACGAAAACAGCTTAAGCCGCATACCCATTAAATTTTACTTCCATTTGGTATACTCCCCTATCCTTTCATAAGGCTCTATTTTGAGTGCTACTACCTATTGAAGCCACTGGTACAACTGTCTTAAAAAAAATGTCGCAACCATGGAGGGTAAGTAGCGCCAAGGACAGGACGTCTGGTTTTTTTTAAGATATTTGTGCCAATAACCTAGAACTAGCATTTCCAAGCAGCTTGGGTATATACTGTCCCCGGGTTTTGATGTTGAAAAGGAGTATCGATGTTTGGTTTTTTTAGTAAACCCCGTGAAACGTTTAAGAGTCTACCATGGCGCAGTATTATCTATAGAGGCGGAAATGCGTTTATCGCCCTCACTGTGATTCATGAAGTCATGACACAAGAGAATTCTGATTATAATGCATTCCTTCCTGACGCTTTTATCCATTTAATGGAGGCTATATTTCCAAGTGGGCTTAATGATCTGATGCTTGGATTACATTTAGGCCGAATCATTCAACTTTCAAAGAACCCTCAACACTTTGATAGTGCAGAGCATAACATGATGCTTGATATGACCATTCATTCATTAGCTGCTTTATCAAGAACGCCTATGTTTCTCAAAACTAGATATGCTGAAATGACCCATGCTTTAGGTCTCGACAAACGCAGTAAACATGAGGAATCTGAGCATGCTAATTTAGGCTCTCCTAACGAATTAGTAATTAGTACTAAATAAAATAACGATTCAGTGATTAAAAGCGCAAGCCACATATTTAAATTTAGCCCGCATATAATAAAAAAAAACCCGCTTTAAAGCGGGTTTTTTTGAGCTTTAATAGAAAGCTTTGGGTGATGATTACATCATTCCACCCATGCCTCCCATTCCACCCATGCCGCCCATAGCGCCCATGTCACCAGCGCCAGCACCAGCAGATTCTTCTTTAGGAAGATCAGCGACCATACACTCTGTTGTTAGCATTAAACTAGCAACAGAAGCTGCGTGTTGTAAAGCTGTACGTGTGACTTTAGTTGGATCTAGGATACCTAGTTTAACCATATCACCGTACTCACCTGTCGCAGCATTAAAGCCGTAGTTATCTTTACCTTCACGTACGCTATTAACCACAACAGAAGCCTCATAACCAGCATTCATTGCGATTTGACGCAATGGAGCTTCAATTGCACGACGTAGGATGCTAACACCCATCAACTGCTCTTCATTATCAGTTTCAACACTATCTAGAGTCGATTGTAGACGGATAAGTGCAACACCTCCACCGGCAACAATACCTTCTTCAACAGCGGCACGAGTCGCATGAAGTGCATCTTCAACACGAGCTTTTTTCTCTTTCATTTCAACTTCAGAAGCAGCACCTACTTTAATAACTGCAACACCACCAGCTAATTTAGCAACGCGCTCTTGAAGTTTTTCTTTATCGTAGTCAGAAGTAGTTTCTTCAACTTGTTTTCTGATCTGCTCGATACGAGCTTGAATTTCTTTCTCGTCACCACTGCCATCAATAATGGTTGTGTACTCTTTAGTTACTACAACACGTTTAGCAGTACCAAGATCAGCAAGATCAGCACCTTCTAAACTTTTACCAATTTCTTCTGAAATCACTTGGCTACTAGTTAGAATCGCAATATCTTGTAACATTGCTTTGCGTCTATCACCAAATCCAGGCGCTTTAACCGCACATACTTTAACGATGCCACGCATGTTGTTAACCACTAGAGTTGCTAATGCTTCACCTTCAACATCTTCAGCAATAATAAGTAGTGGACGACCTGCTTTCGCAACGCCTTCTAGAAGGCCTAGCATGTCACGAATGTTAGAAACTTTTTTATCCACTAACAAAATGAATGGATTTTCAAGTTCAGCACTCATGTTATTTTGATTGTTGATGAAGTATGGAGAAATATAACCTCTATCAAACTGCATACCTTCAACTACAGATAGTTCATTCTCAAGGCCGTTACCCTCTTCTACAGTAATAACACCTTCTTTACCAACTTTTTCCATAGCTTCAGCAATGATAGAGCCAACTGCTACATCACTGTTTGCTGAAATTGTACCCACTTGCTCAATCGCTGTTTTATCTTGGCAAGGTTTTGATAGTGTCTCAAGACCTTTAGTAATTGAAACAACCGCTTTGTCGATACCTCTCTTTAAATCCATTGGGTTCATACCAGCTGCAACAGCTTTTTGACCCTCAACAAGAATCGCGCGACCAAGAACCGTTGCTGTTGTTGTACCATCACCAGCTAAATCAGAAGTTTTAGAAGCCACTTCTTTAAGCATTTGTGCGCCCATATTTTCGAATTTATCAGATAGCTCAACTTCTTTAGCTACAGACACACCATCTTTAGTTACAGTTGGCGCACCAAAAGATTTTTCTAAAACAACGTTACGCCCTTTAGGACCCATTGTTACCTGAACTGCATCAGCTAATGCATTAACACCAACGAGCATTTTAGAACGCGCGCTGTCTCCAAAACGAATATCTTTAGACATGTTTTGTTCCTCTTAATAATATATTGAATATCAGAATTACTTAACGATAACACCCATAAGATCGTCTTCACGCATAACGACCAGTTCTTCACCGTCTAACTTCACTTCAGTACCTGCGTACTTACCAAACAAAACGGTATCACCAACTTTTACGTCTAATGCACGAACATCACCATTATCTAAATGTTTACCTGCACCTACAGCAACAACCTCACCTTGAATTGGCTTTTCAGTAGCGCTATCAGGAATAACAATTCCACCTGCTGTCTTACGCTCTTCTTCCAAACGACGAACTACGACTCTGTCGTGTAACGGACGAATTTTCATGGTTAATACTCTCCTAAAATAAAGACATGAAACGTTTACCTTAAAATCTACCTTGGGCTTGGCAATGTAGCGCTCAAACCTTTAGAAGACCGATGATAGCTATATTGGGATATGCGTCAATATTTCAAGGGAGTAATTTAAAAAAAAGTTTTTTTTGATAGTATTTAATACTTACCACACTAGTTTATGGCTAAAAGTCTTTCTCATGTTAAATTTTAAAAAAGCATACGTACTTAACCCTCTGATTATATTGGTATTTATTTTTTGCTCATTAGCCCATGCAAAAGTAAACGTTTCTCCAATCAAGTCGCCATTTGGCCTTTCAGCAAAAATTATCGATCCAAATACTGTTCGCGTCACCTTTAAGATCACACCCGGATACTATCTCTATAAGGACCGAATTCATCTAAAAGTATCCGGTAATAGTGAGTTAGGACGACTTCAGCTACCAGAAGCATCCACAAAAAGGGATAGCGAAGGAAAGACTTATTCGGTCTATCAAAATAAACTCGACTTTCCTGTTTGGTTACTAAACGATAAGCCCGGTAAGGCGACCTTAACCGTTTACTATCAAGGATGCTCAAAAAGCGGTTTTTGCTACCCACCCAAAGAGTGCTCTATTGAACTTACCATTGATAACTCTTTAAGTTTAAGTCATCTTTCCTGGTCCAAACCCAGCATTAAAAAAACAGCTATTGCGAAAAAAATCATTAATAAAGCGCAAGCCAATATAGAATCACTTTATGGAGAAAAAAATCTCTTACTATTAATGCTAGGATTCTTTGGCTTAGGTTTGCTACTTTCATTTACGCCCTGTGTATTACCAATGGTCCCTGTTCTATCTGGTATTATTGTCGGCCAAAAAGAGTCTGTAACCACTAAAAAGGCTTTTCTTTTATCACTAGTCTATGTTCTCAGCATGGCTCTGACTTACGCATTGATGGGTATCTTCTTTGCGTATCTAGGAAAAAATCTACAGGTTTATCTACAAAAGCCATTTTTTATCGCAAGCGCAAGCTCCATATTCATACTATTGGCTTTATCAATGTTTGGGATCTTAGAGCTAAAGCTTCCCCAAAGCTTAAGTCATAAACTACACCAACTAAGTCACAATAAAAGAAAAAAACATGTATATCTTGGCACAGCATTTATGGGGGTTGTCGCAACACTCATCTTATCACCTTGTGTGACGGCCCCTCTTGTTGGCGCCTTTGGATATATTGCAAGTACTGGCGATGTTATCTTAGGCGGGTTGAGCTTGTTTAGCCTAGGGCTTGGAATGGGTGCGCCGCTTATTCTAATTGGTACATCCGCTGGAGGTTTACTTCCAAAAGCTGGTTCCTGGATGCAAAATATTAAATATTTCTTTGGTTATATGCTGTTGCTTGTAGCCTTATATATGCTTGAGCGGATTATACCTGCTCCATTAACCATGCTCTTAACCGCACTA
This sequence comes from Gammaproteobacteria bacterium, assembly GCA_030428185.1. Lineage (GTDB taxonomy): Bacteria > Pseudomonadota > Gammaproteobacteria > Legionellales > Legionellaceae > JAUICE01. Next base: position 20,687 of record JAUICE010000009.1, on the reverse strand, counting down.
CTATTGATTACCTTTGCACTCTCTCTAGGTACTTTTAAAAAAACCTCGGGAGACATGTTGCAATTATTAGCCAAAGCCTTAGGCACTATCACTTTTACCTACGGCCTGTTAATTTTAATTGGCTTAAGTCAGGGAAGTACCAATGTATTCTATCCTCTAAAACCACTATCTAATCAAAAAACAAGCGATTTAACCGCTAAAAAACAAGTGGTTACAACGTTAAGCGAATTAAAAACTGCAATAAAGAAAGCCAAAGGCCACTATGTATTAATAGATTATTATGCGAATTGGTGCACATCATGTAAAATTATGGAGAGTCGATTATTTACTGATGATGATATTAAGACTGCATTACACTCCCTAGTCCTGATAAAAGCCGATGTTAGTGATAATTCTAACGATAGCATCGCTATGGAGCAGAAATTTAATGTTATTGCTCCACCGACACTGATATTTCTTGACAAAAGCGGTCATGAGGTCAGTCGATTAGTAGGTGAGGTAAATAAAACGATGCTGCTAAAAGCAGTTACCGAATTAAGCCGCCCATAACCGGCACAAGGAGCCAAGTTATTATTTCATTTGTTAAAAAAATATTGAGAAAACGTCGAAATAAACCTCTAGAAAAACGTTATTCTCAAGACGTTATCATAAGCCGAGAAGCGCATAGACTATCTAAAAATGATATGAGTGATAATGCGTTAAAAGTAATAAATCGCTTAAATCAAGCAGATTTCGAAGCCTATTTAGTCGGCGGCGGTGTGCGCGATTTACTCCTTGGGAAAAAGCCTAAAGACTTTGACGTTGCCACTTGCGCACGTCCAAACGAGGTTAAAGCTCTGTTTAAAAATGCGAGAATTATTGGTAAACGCTTTCAACTCGCGCATATTTTATTTAGACGAGATATCATTGAGGTTGCAACCTTTAGAGGCTCTGAAGATAAACATAAGCATCATAAAAAAAATGAAAAAGGAATGGTTATTCGAGATAACGTTTATGGTCAATTAACCGATGACGTGTGGCGTCGAGATTTATCTATCAATGCCCTTTATTACGATGTAAAAACATCATCCATCCTAGATTTTGCAGGTGGTGTGAATGATATTAATGATAAAGTTATTCGCATCATAGGTGAACCTAAAGAGCGCTTTTTAGAAGATCCCGTTCGTATGCTTAGAGCTGTTCGCTTTGCCGCTAAATTAGAGTTTACTATCGAAGAAAAAACCCTTGATGCCATCAAGGAGCAAGCTCCGCTAATTTCAGAAGTGTCTTCATCTAGATTATTTGATGAAATCACCAAGCTTTATCATTGTGGCCATGCAAACATGGCACAGAAACTGTTATATGACACTGAGTTATTTTCCTTTTTATTTCCTTTAACTCAAGCTGAAAGTGAGCATGACGATGCCGTGAAGAAACTTATTAAGGAAACGCTCAACTCTACTGACTTACGCATCAAAAATGATCGTCCAGTGACACCTGCCTTTTTATTTGCTGCATTTTTATGGCATCCACTTTTAAGCCATCAGCAACATTATCGAGAAAAAGGCATGACGCCACTAGGCGCTCTAGAAAAAGCGATGAAAGTATTAATGTCAAAACAACAGCAGCAAATCAATATTCCCAAACGCTTTATACAATCAATGCGTGAAATTTGGATGTTGCAGTTTCAATTTACAAAACGCTATGGAAAAAGACCGTTACGCTTACTCAATCATCCTCGTTTTAGAGCTGCGTATGATTTTCTTTTAATAAGAGCATTATCAGGGGATGAAGATCCGAGCCTCGCTGAGTGGTGGACCGACTTTCAGTCTGCCGATGAAGAGGAAAGACAATCCCTTATTCAATCACTAAAAAGAAAAAATAAATGACAACCTGCTATCTAGCCTTAGGCAGTAATTTAAATAATCCATTAAAGCAAATGCATACTGCCATTTCTCACATAAGGTACATTAAGAAAACCAAACTCCTTGATGTGTCTAACTTTTATGAATCAACGCCTTTTGATGAGAGTAAGCAAAACAACTATATTAATGCTGCTGTTAGTATCAAAACAATGCTGTCACCAGAAGCCCTTCTTCATGAGTGTCAATTAATTGAAAACAAAATGGGAAAAGTAAAACTATATCATTGGGGACCAAGAAATATTGATATCGATATAGCATTTTTTGGTTATCTACAAATGCAAACACCCAAATTGACCATACCACATCCTGAAATCATACATCGTGATTTTGTATTACAACCACTATTAGACATTGCGCCTCATTTAACTATGCCTAATGATAAACCTTTATCCTTTTATCTAGACACATGCAAAAAAAATAATATAAAAAAATTGAAGAAATTAGAACATGTCCCTACCTCGGATTTAAATGTTTAAGCCAGCGGACTTTAATCGTTTGTAAATGACACAAATCTTGTGCCTCAATTTTCCACCCTAAAGTTGTCAATTCAATCAAGTCCACGTATGCTAGGGCCAAAAATCTTGCAGTGATGCATCAATAACAAAATAAACTTATGGAGGAAGTCATCCAGTGACAGCAGTTGCATCTTTTCATATTAACTATCAGCAGTATTTGGATGAAAACGGCAAGGTCGTCAATCCTCTACCTGATTTTACACACAATCCTGATACCTTAATCGAGCTTTATACGCTTATGGTTGAATTAAGAGGCTACGATCAAAAAGCCATTAGCCTTCAGCGTACAGGTAAAATGGGTACTTATGCACCGGTACATGGTCAAGAAGCTATTTCTTTAGCGATAGGACATGCAATGGAGAAACAAGATGTACTTGTTCCTTACTATCGTGATTATGGTGCACAGATACAGCGCGGTATGAATATGTGGCAAATTTATCAATATTGGGGTGGAGATGAGCGCGGCTCATGGATTGATGGAACCTCAAAAGATTTTCCTATTTCTGTACCCATTGCCTCTCAGTGTCTTCATGCAGCTGGAGTTGCCTTTGCATTTAAATACAAAAAAGAGAAGCGTGTTGCCGTTACAAGTATTGGTGAGGGAGGAACCTCTGAAGGTGATTTTTATGAAGCGATAAACGTTGCCGGAAGTTGGAATCTACCTGTTGTATTTGTCATTAATAACAATCAATGGGCTATCTCTGTCCCTAGAGAAAAGCAAACAAGCTGTGAGACCTTTGCACAAAAAGCAATTGCAGCAGGTATTGAGGGTATACAAGTCGATGGAAACGACATTATTGCGATGCGTCAAGTTTTGGGAGAAAAGATTGAAAAAGCTCGTAGCGGCGAAGGTCCATCGGTTATTGAAGCACTAACTTATCGGCTATGTGACCACACAACGGCTGATGATGCAACGCGTTATCAATTGGGTGAAGAAACCGAAAATGCTAAAAACAAAGAGCCTATCAAAAGGCTGCGTGCTTATCTAGAAAGTCAATCGCTATGGGATGAGCAAAAAGAGCAAGATCTTTCTCAAAAAGTAAAAGAAAAGGTGGAACGTGAAGTTCAACATTATTTATCTTTAGATAAACCTGAGGTCACTAGTATGTTTGATTATCATTATCAAACATTACCTGCATCTTTAAAAGCACAACGTGATGACGCCTTAATGGAGGGAAGTGATGCCTGAGGTAACTTTAATTGAAGCCGTTACGATGGCGCTTGCCTATGAAATGAAGCACGATGAGAATGTTGTCATACTCGGTGAGGACGTAGGTTTAAATGGCGGAGTTTTTCGCGCGACAGATGGATTACAAAAGCAATTTGGTGAAGAGAGAGTTATTGATACACCTCTAGCTGAATCAATGATTGCTGGGTTGAGTATAGGTATGGCGACACAAGGATTAAAGCCTGTTGCTGAATTTCAATTTATGGGTTTTATTTATCCTGCATTCAATCAAATCATCAATCATGCAGCAAGAATGCGAAATAGAACTCGGGGTAGACTCACCTGCCCTGCCGTCTTTAGAGCTCCATTTGGTGGCGGGATCCACGCACCAGAGCATCACTCTGAAAGCACTGAAGCACTATTTGCGCATATTCCTGGCTTGCAAGTAGTGATCCCCTCATCGCCAAGGCGTGCGTATGGATTGTTATTAAGCGCAATCAGAAGCCCTGATCCAGTTGTCTTTTTAGAACCCAAGCGTATCTATCGCCTACACAAACAACACGTTGAAGATAATGGTGAGACATTACCTATCGGCCAGGCATTTACCTTAAAAGAAGGCTCTGATATTACCTTAATCACATGGGGAGCAAGCGTTAATGAAACACTCTTAGCCGCACAAGCATTAGAAGCACAAGGTATTGATTGTGAGGTTATCGATGTTGCAAGTGTCAAGCCTTTAGATGAGGAGACTATTCTCGCTTCTGTTGAAAAAACCAACCGTGCTGTCATTATTCATGAAGCAGCTAAAAGCGGTGGTGTCGGTGGTGAGATCAGTGCATTAATTGCTGAGAGCTCGCTTGATTATTTAGAAGCACCTGTCAAACGCGTAACGGGATACGATGTCACTATCCCCTACTTTCAGCTTGAAAAGCATTACATACCACAAACTACGCGCATCATAAATGCCGTAAAAGACGTTATGGAGTACGCATAAAATGACCAAAATTTTTAATCTACCTGATTTAGGTGAAGGCTTACCTGATGCAGAAATTTCTGAGTGGTTAGTGAGCACAGGTGATAAAGTAAATGTTGATCAACCACTAGTCTCAATGGAAACGGCAAAAGCTGTTGTAGAAGTTCCTTCACCTTATGAAGGAGTCATTAGTAAGCTTTATGGTGAAAAAGGCGATATTATCAAAACTGATAGCCCACTCATTGCTTTTGAACTAGCAGAAGAAAAAAATAATGACGCTATAAAAGAAGATGCTGGTACTGTCGTCGGTAATATTAAAGAAAGCGGCGAGACGATTGAAGATAACTTTATCATCGGCTCTAACGCTACTCGTCAAGATAGAAATATTAAAGCGCGACGCCATATACGTGCTTATGCTAAAGAAAAAGGCGTTTCTCTCGCTAATGTCACTCCAACAGGTGCTGGTGGACAAATCACGCTCGAAGATGTCAATACAGTCTTATATCCATTAAAAGATGATTTTGAACAAATAAAAGGAGTGAGACGTACGATGGTGCGCACCATGAGTGAGTCTCATAAAGAAGTTGTCCCTGTATCTATCTTTGATGATGCGGATATTCATACCTGGGGAAAAGAAGAAGACATCACAGTTCGGCTCATTCAAGCAATTTGTATAGCGAGTCAAAAAGAGCCCGCGCTGAATGCTTGGTATGATAAGCACAATGTCGCAAGAAAATGTTTTGATACCGTACACTTAGGCCTTGCAACTGACACTCCAGATGGTTTATTTGTTCCTGTGATTAATCACGCTGAAACTCTCTCTAAAAAAGACTTACGCGAAAAAATTAATGATTTTAAAACACGCTTACAAAATAGAGATCTCAATCCAGATGAACTGACGGGTAGTTCTATTACTTTATCTAATTTTGGTAAGTTCGCAGGACGATATGCAAGTCCGATTATTGTACCACCGAGTGTTGCTATTTTAGGGGTCGGTCGTTTACGCGAAAAAACTGTCTATACCAATAACGAAGTGTCATCTCATAAAATGATCCCCTTATCATTAAGCTTTGATCACCGTGCCGTCACTGGTGGTGAGGCAACTCGCTTTTTAGGCGAAGTCATTGCAAGCCTAGAGAAAGCATCTTTCTAATGGCCACATAAATCTAGCTTAGCGATGATGTATCGCTCGCTAAGCTAATCCTAATGACAAGACCTAAAAAATAATTCTATATCCCTATTCTTTCATACTGCACCATTTTAAAACTTACCTAATGTTTATATTCACTCCATCTACACAACATTAGTTAACCAAGGCTTAACTTTTTTGTAAAAAACGATTCATTATTAATTTTTCGTTGATATTTTTATCGATTGCTGTCAATATATGTTCACTCAAATGATTGATAATCTTTTGAGTCATGAAGTTTTGTAGTTAGTAAACTTTTAAGGAGCAATAAAGCATGTGTCTAACAAAAAAAGAAATTGAATCATCAGAATATATCGCTTTCCAACGAATTACAAAATCTGGTTATCTGGATGAACTCGTCACTGATAAAAGCTACCCGTTAAACAAGGAAGCTGTAAGCCCTGAAACGATTCACGAGGCAATGACCTACTTAATTGCGCTGAATGATATTTACGAATTAATAGAACGTAGTGAAGCTAAAGCATCACTACCAGAAGTGATTAGCAAAAAAGTCTACGAACTCAATCCCACACTTTCGAATAATGCAATTTTATACCTTACTCATTTATTACTTGCGCAACACGCATTAGCAGTCACTCCCGCTCTATTCACTCACGAAATCGACGAATCAGTTATCAAGAAAGTTCAAGAAATCCATGAAAATTTTACTAAAAAAACACATAAGATCCTCGATTATCTTATGATATATCAAACTCAATTATGCCACCCTCACTCAGATACAATAATGCAGCGTTTTAAGCAGCTTAAAACACCATCATATTTACACCCGCTGCACTCCATAGACCTATTTAATGCAACTCCTCAATTTTCTGAAAATCGTTGTCTTATATTAGCAATACCTGATTTAGTAAATTGTACAATTAGAGCGCGTACATCTAGTCACACTGGTCACTCTTATTTTAATCCAGTTGGGTGGGTTGGTGGAACCATGAATAAGTTATATGGATATTTACTTGATTCCTGCTTAGTGGTGTTAGATGGTAAGACTATTAATCAAATTGCACCAAAGGGTGAAGTATTTGAAAGTCTATTCAAGTTTGTCACCCTCACTTATTTACAAGCCTTCAATGCTGCATCAAGTAGCACATTTACCTATGATGGCCCATATAGCAAAGAATTACCTAAGCCCTTACAAGATGCATCTGATAAAAACCAAAAGTTATTATCGATATTTAAGAAAATGGATAAAGCAAAACTAGGTGAGCTGGCACTTACTCATCTAAATGATTCGCTAGACGTCGCGAGACTATTAGAAACAGACGATGGAACATCAGCAGAATCGACTTCTATGGCGCATACTTAATTCACTACTTTAAAGCATGCGGATATACCTCTATCCGCATGCTTTACTTAGCCCCCATGCGCATCGCACCATCCAAACGAATAACCTCTCCGTTAAGCATAGTATTTTCAATAATATGAAGGCACAGTGATGCAAATTCATCTGGACGCCCAAAACGATTAGGAAATGGTACTTGAGAAGCCAATGAGTCTTGTACATCTTGCGGCATATTTAAAAGCATGGGCGTGCCTATTAATCCTGGTGCAATCGTATTAACTCGTATGGCACGACTGGCAAACTCACGAGCGATTGGCAATGTCATACTCACTACGCCACCTTTAGATGCACTATAAGCTGCTTGACCTATTTGGCCTTCAAACGCAGCAACAGACGCTGTATTAATAATACAGCCACGCTCTTCACCAGAAATTTCGAGCTCAAACATCCTGCTCGCAGCTAACCTTAAAACATTAAAGGTACCAATTAAATTAATTTGAATAACACTGATGAAGTCTTCAAGCGCCATAGGTCCATCACGACCAACAACCCGTTTCGCTGGAGCAATACCTGCACAATTAATTGCAATACGCAAATCACCCTTAATATCATCAAGCTCTCTAAATGCTCTTTCGACACTGTCTTCATTTGTGACATCAGCATTAAGAGCATAACCTGATAGTTCATTAGCAATTTCTTGAGCTCTTTCATTATCTTTATCTAAAATAATAACTTTAACACCAAAGGCTGCAAGCTTTCTTGCAACACTTTCACCCATACCAGATGCTCCACCGGTAACAATCGCTTTAATATCAGAATCTAATTCCATTGATTTACCCTCTTAAAAAATTAAGACTAATCTCTTTAAATTGTTCATGTTTAGCATCACGCAACCACTCAAACAAAACCATTTCTTTTGACACAATTTCAATGCCATTTTGTCTCATCCTTGATAAGGCTAAATGATGAGAATCTATATGTCGCGCACTAACACAGTCAGACACAACAAATACATCATACCCTTTTTGTTTCAATTCAATTGCGCTTTGCATCACACATACATGTGTTTCTATGCCTACTAGAATTAATTGTTTTTTATTTTGTTTTGCTATAGACATAAAACAAGATTCATTACTACACACAGAAAAATGCGTTTTTTCTAGATAAAGACAATCACTGGTTAATATATCTATTGCATCAACCGTTTTTCCTAAACCCTTGGGATATTGCTCTGATACTATCATCTGAATGTTAAGCTTTTTTGCAAGCTTAATAAGCCAGCAGGTGTTATTAATGATCTGTTGGTGATCAATAATACTAGGAATGAGCTTTTCTTGAATATCAATAACTAAAAGACAAGAGGCATCATGTTGAATTAACATCTATCGCTCCTTTATTAAAATCTCTTTGACAAAGAATACTACAGTGCTTAATAAATTGTTTCTATAACTCTAATCAAAATCTGTAGCTAAATCTCTTTTAGAGATTTCAATTAGTCTCTGTATCTGATTTTTTGTCACTCTATGCGTACATAGGGTAGGAAGCTTATCTAGTGGAAAAAAATCTATGGCTGATATTTCATGTGATAATTTTTTTTCGCCACTGATTTTCTCACACAAAAAACAAGCAATATATGTATGTGGCCAATGTGGTGGGTGCTCATGCTTTTCTTTATCCCAAAAAGCAAGCAGTCGTTTGATATCACAATCGAAACCCGTTTCCTCTTTCATTTCTTTTTGCATATTTTCTGCTGCCGATAGCCCCACATCAGCCCACCCCCCTGGTAATGACCATCGATCATTAGCGGTTTCCTTCACCAATAATATATTGTCATTTTCTAAGCATAATCCTCTGACACAGATTTTAGGGGTGATATATCCTTCTTCCGTTTGTAATGCTTTTTTTATTTGACTAAGATCAAGCTTAGTCAATTTGCTATACATTTTAGATGCTAAGTCTATTAACTGTTCATAACGCTCTTTTTCATAAGGATTTTCCGCATAGGCAAGTCCACTTTGTGCAATGGCCTGCACTGAGTGTATAAATGAAGTCCAATTTTTATTTTTTTCATTGTCCATAACTATCCTAAATAACAACCATCATCGAGTAATGGTTATTCTATACCCAATGGAAATGAAAATGCATGATTTTGAGCTTCGCCAAATCTCCAACTTTTGATATTTTTATTAGTCGGAATGTCTAGACATTCCTCCATCAAAAAATTCAAAATTTAAAGATTTTGCTTTGCTCAACGTATAACATAAATCCACTATAATCATTTGGTTATGAAAAACGTTAGGTAAAGAGATTTTTTTTAAATTTTATAGCAATTTGGAGAAAATAACACAGCCTAAAACCATGCATCTTCACTTCCATTGGGTATATTACAAAAAAATAAACGTTTGCGGATAAAAAATTTATCAATTGGTTTTTATTTAAAATCTATGTTTTCATAATGCATTGTCAACGATTAACGATATTTAGGATATCCTAATGAAAAGAAATGTATTTATTATTTCTGATGGAACAGGAATAACTGCAAAGAATGTATCACAAAGCTTACTCAGTCAATTTGAAGAAATTGAGTTTGAAGTCAGCACATATCCCTATATTGATACTGAAAAAAAAGCGAGAAAAGTCGTTGCACTTATCGAAGAAACCTTTATGGCAACTCAACACAAGCCCATTGTTTTTGCTACTCTAGTTGGACCACAAATTCGTGAACTCATTATTCATAGTCCATGTATCATCTACGATGTATTTAATACATTTATCGGTCCATTAGAAAAAGCGCTCAATACTAAGTCTAGCCATACCATCGGACGCTCTCATGGATTAGTAGACAGCGAGTCATATAAAAAACGCATTGATGCTTTAAATTACACCTTAGAGCATGATGATGGAGTGAGAACTCGCGACTATGATGACGCGGATCTAATTTTAGTTGGTGTTTCGCGATGCGGGAAAACACCAACATCACTGTATCTTGCTATGCAATTTGGCCTATTAACCGCTAACTATCCTTTAACTGAAGATGATTTAAGCTTCATGCACTTACCAAAATGCTTAACACCGCATAAACACAAACTATTTGGTTTGACTATTCATCCAGAACGTTTACAACAAATTCGAAACGAACGTAAAGAAAAAAGCCGCTATGCTTCACTTGAGCAATGTAGAATAGAAGTTAACGAGTCTTTAAGTTTGTTTAAAAAACAAGGAATACACTATCTTGACACCACAAGTCATTCGATTGAAGAAATTGCCACTCGTGTAATGTCAAAGCTAGCCTTAAAGAAAAAAAGATAGTTTTTTTAAAGCCAATAAAGATGTCGTACCGCAAAGCGACGGCATGGAAGAAAAGAAGTAGATTGGGTATATAATCTTTGATTTCGGTAGGCTAGAAGTTTCATTATAAGCTAACCTACCGATGAAAAAACTATCTATTTTAGCCAAAGATCGACGAAGTCTGTCACTAACATAGAGTTTAAAGTCTTACTCTCACAAGCAGATATGATTTTTTCTACTTGATTTTGATCATAATGCGTTAACAAATGTGATTTAAATTTCTCATTTAATACTGTTACGCCTTCATTACGACGGCGCTTATGACCAATAGGATATTCTATTTCTATTTTGTCACTACACGTTCCATCTGTATAGAAAATTTGCATCGCATTGGCAATGGAGCGTTTATCAGCATCTAAATACTCTTTTGTATATCGCAAATCTTCTTTAACAACCATTTTTGCACGTAAATGATCAATTCGTGCGTCACATGCCACATCATTTTCATAATGCTCTGCTTTTAGATCACCAAATAACAAGCCAATTGCAACCATATATTGCAAGCAATGATCTCTATCTGCGGGATTATGTAACTCACCTTCTTTAGAGATAATACGAATTGCAGACTCATGAGTTGTCAACTCGATACGCTCAATTTCATCAAGGCGATTTATCATTTCTGGGTGTAATTTTACCGCACATTCTACTGCTGTTTGTGCATGAAACTCTGCAGGAAATGAAAGTTTAAATAAAACATTTTCCATTACATACGATCCAAAACCTTGTGGAAATGAAAAAGATTTACCTTTAAAGCTTACATCGTAAAAGCCCCATGTCTTTGCTGTCAAAGCGCTAGGATACCCCATCTCACCTGCTAGCGTGACTAAAGCCAAACGCACAGCCCTAGAAGTCGCATCACCTGCTGCCCATGACTTTCTAGAGCCTGCGTTTGGTGCATGCCGATAGGTTCTTAAGCTTTGGCCATCAACAAAAGCCTGGCTGATTGCTCTAAGTACCGCGTCTCTATCACCGCCTAATAATTTAGTCACCACAGCAGTTGTGGCCAATTTAACTAAAACAACATGATCAAGACCAACACGATTAAAGCTATTTTCAAGCGCCATTACGCCCTGAATCTCATGAGCTTTAATCATCGCTATTAATACATCTTCCACTGTATAACGTTTTTTATTTTGTCTACCTAAATAATCACAAACAGCTAAAATACCACCAAGATTATCTGAAGGGTGTCCCCACTCAGCTGCAAGCCAAGTATCATTAAAGTCCAACCAACGGATCATTGCCCCTAGATTAAATGCGGCCTGTATCGGATCAAGATGATACGAAAGACCTGGAATACGAGCACCATCACTCATTTCTGCACCTTCAACCACGGGACCTAGAAGTTTTCGACACTCAGGAAATTTCAACGCTAAAATTGCACAACCTAGAGAGTCCATTAGACACAGTCTTGCTGTTTCTAAGGCTTCAGAGCTAGTGATTTCAGTCTCCATCACATAATCTGCAATATCTTGTATCACTTGGTCATAGTTAGGTTTAACATTCGCTTCAACAGTTGCATGACTCATATTATTGTCTCTCCTCAATCGGTACATAATCTAAAGCACTAGGGCCTGTATAGTTTGCTCTTGGCCGAATTAAACGATTATTTTCGCGTTGCTCAATCACATGAGCCGCCCAACCACTTAAACGTGAAAAAACAAATATGGGTGTAAACATGTCTGTTGGAATATCACAAAAATGATAAGCACTTGCACTATAAAAATCTGCATTTGGAAATAATTTTTTTTCTTCCCACATTAAAGTTTCAATCGCTTCACTCACATCATATACCGTCTTCTTATATTCATTGGTCGCTAAGCGTTTTGACCACTCTTTAATAATGTCTGAGCGTGGATCACGAATTTTATAAACACGATGACCAAAGCCCATGATCTTTTCTTTATTCGCTAACATATCTGTTAGTGCGGCCTTCGCCTCACTAACAGAAGAAAACCTCTCAATTAACGCCATTGCCTGTTCATTTGCTCCACCGTGCAAAGGACCTCTTAAGGTACCAATTGCTGAAGTAATTGCTGAATAAAAATCAGAAAGAGTCGCTGCAGTGACTCGAGCGGCAAACGTTGAGGCATTCAGTTCGTGCTCTGCATATAAAATAAGTGACGCATTCACCGTATCTCTTTCAAGCTCTAAAACGCTACGTTGATGCAAAAGACTTAAAAAATAACCAGCTAAAGTCTGCTCATCACTCTGTGTATCTATACGCTTTCCTGATTGATGAAAATGATACCAGTAGCAAAGACTTGCTGGAAATAAAGACATTAAGCGCCAAGTAATATCCACTTGTTGACTAAAATCTTCCTCAGGTTCAAAACTACCCATAACAGAGCATGCTGTTCTTAGTACATCCATTGGATGAGCGTTCTTAGGTAAGCGCTCTAAGATCACTTTCAAATCAGCTGGAAGCTCTCTTAACGATTCTAGCTTATTAAAGAGTTGTGTTAACTCTGATTGAGTTGGCAGCCTACCCTCAATCAGTAAATAAGCGACTTCCTCAAAATAAGCCTTAGAAGCTAAATCCTCAACAGAATAGCCACGATAATTTAAACTATTTCCTTCTCGCCCTACCGTTGCAATTGCTGTATCGCCTGCAACGACTCCTTCAAGACCCCCGCCTTGTTGACTCATACCGATTCTCCTTGATTGAGTTTATCAATAACTAATTCATACCGATGATAATCGAGTGTTTCATATAATTTGTTTCGTGTTTGCATGTCATCAAGTAGTGATGCTTGAGTGCCTTTTTGACGTAAACATTGAAAGGCTTTTATTGCTGCCTGACTCATCATTCTGAAAGCCGTTAACGGATATAATGCAATTTCAACACCTGCTGCTCTTAACTCTTCAACACTAAATAAAGGTGTCTTGCCAAACTCGGTAATATTTGCCAATACTGGTACAGTTACTGCTTCAGAAAATTGCTGATATTCTTCTAGAGAGGAAAAAGCTTCTGGAAATAGCATGTCTGCCCCCGCCTCAATATAAGCATTTGCTCTATCAATAACTGCTTGCATACCTTCTTGCTGAAGTGCATCTGTACGCGCCATAATAACAAAATCACTAGAAATCTTAGCATCCACTGCTGCCTTAATTCTTTGCACCATCTCTGCTTGACTAACAATCGCCTTATTCGGCCTGTGGCCGCAACGTTTGGCAACCACTTGATCTTCCATATGGACTGCCGAAACACCTGCTCTGCACATTTCTTTTATAGTTCGCTGTATATTTAAAGCACTACCAAAACCAGTATCAATATCCACAAGCAATGGCAATGAACATGCTTGCGTAATACGTCTAGCATCTTCGGTAACATCAGAAAGATTAGTCATCCCCAAATCGGGTAGCCCGAAAGAGGCATTCGCAACCCCCGCTCCTGATAGATAAATAGCATGAAAACCTTCTTTTTCAGCAAGCATCGCTGTGTAAGCATTAACGCACCCAACAACTTGCAAAGGCTTTTCTTTTGATAACGCCTCAATAAATCGGCTAGTTGTCATAAATAAATCCTTATCAACCTGGTAATCTCTAGTTCGACGATAATATACTCCATGCAACACAAAAAGTCAGTTTTAACTCATAGATATACATTAATCTACTTGAAACGGTTCGCTTTCTTTAACGCTCACTTTATTCAAATAAGGTCGGGTGATATGATTTTTTAAGTGAAACTATTAATAGGGAATTCAATGAAAAAACGACTTTTAATACTTATCTTCTTTTGGCATCAATCCCTCGCGGTCAACTGCTATATCACCTTTATGAAAGGAGACTGCTGGAAAAACTACGATGTCACCATTACCGCCTTTCACGGCACTGAGCAAACTGAAATTGCTAGTGTTGAATTAAAAAAAGACAAGCTTTGGAAAAGAGTCCAATTTTCATGTGCTGAGAAAGACGCTATCGATTTCAAAGCAACATTTACACCAGCTATATGGAAAAATACAAAAGCATCTACCTACCACTCTAAATCGTTTATTTATACGCCTGCTGAACTTAATAAAGACACAACCGCATGGGAGATACCCATATGTTTTGCAACCGGGTTTTCAGGAGCACCAATACCGCCAACAGCCATAGATACCTGTGGGTGTAATATACAAAATGAAATCCCAGCTATTGCTGAAAAGATACGAACTATAGATAATAGCGATGGCTTAGATGATAAAAGCACCGACGGTTAATTAGGCTTAGTGTTACAAAAATGGAGCTTTACATACATGTTAAATGATATTGTTTCTGAAATTCTTACGTTAGGCGAACATAAACTTCTTTTAGAGCCTAACATTGCCTTTTGTGCTTTCGAGCAATATCTTTATACACAAGTACCGTCTCTAAAAAACATCCAAAATCAACCTACTCCTCCTCATCGCCTGCTGACAGAACTCCATTCAAGTCAACACGTCTCATTTGATGATTATAAAGTTGTCATCATTGGTGCTGGAACAGCAGGTTTGCTCATCGCTTTGGCCCTTGTAAAGCTTGGGGTTAAAGTTGATATTTTTGAGAAACGCACGGCAGACTCCTACAACCTACGTTATCCGAATATTTCATTTAAAGAGGGTGAGTCAACCTTAAAAACCCTAGTTGGTGAAACTGTTTTTCAGGAGTTTTTAAGCTCAGGTGGCTCTATGGATGGCAAAAGCGGAAAGCTCCGACTATCCATTGGTTCATTTCAAGATATCATCACAAAAGCCCTAAAGACTTTTCCGAATATTAACCTATACTTTGGTACTGAGTTTAGTTTTGAGCAAACAAATCTATATCATGATGCTCATCTGGTATTACTTGCGACAGGTGCGCATGCAGCAACTCAGTTTAATCTAAAACAACAGCTTAAAACTAAGCGCTACTCAAATTTTGACATCAATGGTCAATCAGCTCTTTACGTTCGTCCTGAAAAAGGAAAAATACATGGCTATATCAGAAAAGATATCGAAGGTTACCATTGGCGACGCGATAACCATAGTCTTTATAGTGGTAAAGCTTTTACCCCAGATCTTTTACGCTTAACCAGACAAGTTTCAAATAAAGAAATCGCCAGACAACTAGAGTCATTTTGTGATAAAGAAACCATTTCATATACATTTTCTTTTGGCAATGACACCGATCATTTTTTTGATAATCCACCGGTTGATTGCGATCCACTATTTGTTACAACATTTGCAGTCAAGCCACAAATTGCATTAAACCTCTTT
Source organism: Gammaproteobacteria bacterium (assembly GCA_030428185.1). Lineage (GTDB taxonomy): Bacteria > Pseudomonadota > Gammaproteobacteria > Legionellales > Legionellaceae > JAUICE01. The sequence continues at coordinate 5,074 of JAUICE010000009.1, read as the reverse complement.
TTTCAATTTCATAATAAAGACGTCTTAGCAATTGGAGATGCTAATGGCACACCTCACCCATTAGCTGCAATCGGAACTCTAAAATTTGTACGAAATATTACCCATCTAATCAACTACATCAAAAACGACATATTAATACGCGAAAATAGAGGGGAAGAACTTTCTCAATTAAATAAAAAAGTATATACGGATCTAGCAATGCATAATATTCGTGAGGTTTTTTTCAGTAATATTATGTCATCAATTTACTCACGCCCTAGAGTGTAATTATATCTTTGATCTTACGATCTAGAGCGTTTTTGCTTATTGGTTAATCCAGTTGCTATCTCCTTCACACCGCTACCGGAATCTATGCCAGAGTCTTCTAGCAATTTAAGCAAATTATTTCCTCTAGGTGTTAAACGCTTAATACAGTACGTCTCAATGTATGTATCTAAAATGTATCGATAAGTTGGCTTAGATAAAATTTTAAGAATTTTTTCAGCACGCTGCATATGAACATCAACGCCATAATCACAAGCTTGAAATAAAACTGCGCCTAAAATCGAGGCTTTTGAAATTCGTCTTGGTAAATTGGCCTCACGCATACTGTTGATACACTCATTAAGTGCTCGATCTTTATCCCAAGTTAACCACTGTTGGTAAACAGCCATAGATTTTGAAGCATGCTGCTGTAATTCTTCTTTGTTAAATGTTAAACCATCAAGAAGCTGCATCAAAAAAGCAGTCGGGACAACTGCTTCAACATTTGCCCATGAGCAATTACCACTCACTTGAGTGCTTAATGGTAATATAAACAAGGGCTCTAGATTTAATATCTTGTTTACTTGTTTATGAACAAAGTTTTTAGTTTGTTTCTCATACATTAGCCGCCGGAAAAAATCTGTCGTCAATGCCTCTGGGGATTTAATATAGTAGATATTTACACTACCTTCCGTTAAGCTATTTTCCCCTCTATCACACTTTGCCCAATAATCACCGTATCGAACAAAAGTAATCGCATGTCCCTTGTAAGCAACTGGTAAAATCAATATTAAGTGACTTAAAATATCTTCTAGTCGTTTTTCTAAATCAAAAGCGTTCAATCTTTGATATTGATATTTCATTAACTCAGTTGCAATTTCGAGCCCATAAATAATTTCACAAATTTGCCCAAAATAAGCACGTAAATTTCTAGCAGCGAAATTATTACGGAATTGAGATAAAGAATTTTTTATCATATCCAGAGTAAACTCTAAAAAAAATCCTTCATAATCTAATTCAATTAATTCGCCATTAGGGTTAACAATATCCACATCACCTTTTAATTCAAATCGATGCCCAATCAATTTGGTATTAATAAAATCTAGGGCAAAATCTAAAGATGCATGATGTTGATATAAGACTTGCTTTAACATCCATTGATCACGTAAGAGTGGATAGACTAGCGAAGACTGACCGCCATTGTTGTACGCATTAACATTCGCACCTTTTTCAATCAGTAATTTCACCAAAGGCATATCATTGTTATCGACAGCCCAATGTAGCGCTGTACGTCCCGTAGTATCAGAAATATTGATATCAGCACCACAGGCTAAGAGTAATTCTGCAGCATCAATATTTTTAGCAATAGCCGCTTCTATAAGTAAGGTAAATCCATATTCATCGATATCATCTATAGCATAACCATCCGCTAAATAGCTATCAATATCAGGAAGTCCACCGTTAATAATAACATCTGCTATCGTCATTTTATTTCTTCCTTAAAATGGACTAGGTTTAGGCGTATTTTTTCTGTTTAGCTTTTGTCCTAGCTGTAAGCGATGCTCTCTTTCTTGGTTTTGTTCGTTTTTTTTGTTATCAAACTCTCGTCTGGCATCAGTATTTAAAGGTGGTGCAGGATTTAAATTATTATCAATGCCATCAAAGCGCTGAGAAGCACCTAGTAATGGATGCTCTTTAGGACCGCCACTGGTTAAAGTATTTTCGTTTTGAGATACATCATCATGGCGTTCACGCTGATGCACTTTGGCAAACTTCCGATGCCCTTCTTGCTCTGAAAGCCTACGACGATTTTCCATACCTTTAGTTTCTTCAACAAGTAATGAGCCAGACTCAACTGCAAGCTCACCAGCATCAGGTAGATCCGTTGGATTTTTAAGCCCACGTTTTCTTTTCTTTGCCATGCTCACCACACTCTATACTTCATATATTGTAAATTATAGACTAAAATTTAAACATTGAGATCTGTACTCTATCAAAATCAATAAGTTATCGCTATTATTACCATAAATAAGCTAAGAAACTTTACAGTTTAGGTACTTAAATAATCTTTAATCAATAACTCTGCAATTTGTATAGCATTCAGTGCCGCACCTTTTCTTACATTATCAGCGACCACCCAGAGATTTAAGCCATGCTCACTCACTAAATCATTTCGAATACGTCCGACATAAACATCATCTTGTCCAGAGGCTTGTTTCAGAGGTGTCGGATATCGATTACTCTTTATATTATCGTATAAAGTAATACCTGGAGTATGGCGCAATAACTCTTTTGCCGTCATTGCACGCATAGGTTTTTTCAATATCAAATGAATGGCTTCTGAATGCCCATATAAAACTGGCACACGCACACAGGTTGGATTCACTTCTATTTGTTCATCTTGTAAGATTTTTTTTGTTTCCCAAACCATTTTCATTTCTTCTTTGGTAAAACCATTGTCTAAAAATACATCGATGTGTGGAATTGCATTGAAGGCAATCTCAACCGGATATACCTTTGATTCAGCAGGACGACCATTTAACATTTCTCCGGTTTGCTTAACCAACTCCTTAATTGCGCTTCGTCCAGAACCAGACACTGCTTGATAAGTTGCAACATCAATTCGCTTAATACCAACTGCCTCAGAAATCGGTTTTAGAGCAACCAACATTTGGATAGTAGAGCAATTAGGGTTTGCAATAATATTTCTATTTTTAAATTGGGCAATTGCTTCAGGATTTACTTCTGGAATGACTAAGGGGATATCAGCTTCTAGACGGAAATGTGACGTGTTATCGATAACAACCGCACCTTGACGCGCAGCAATAGGGGCATACTGCTCACTGACACTACCACCTGCAGAAAAAAGTGCAATATCGACTGTATCAAAACTAAAGTGTTCTAAATCCTGAACTTCATGAGGCGTACCTTTAAAATCAATAACCGTGCCTTTTGATCGAGCACTCGCTAATAAGGTTAAGCGATTTATGGGGAAATCTCGCTCCTCTAAAATATTCAGCATTGCCTCACCAACAGCCCCAGTAGCACCTACAACGGCAATATTAAATCGTTTAGTCATGATTTCTCCAAACTTAATTGTTTTCTCTTAGTTACCCTATCCACATTTTGTGCCCTATCCATTAATAGATGATCCATAATCACTAAAGCCATCATCGCTTCAACAATGGGTACTGCTCGTATTCCAACACATGGATCATGACGTCCTTTAGTTGCCACCCAAACCTCATTATGTTCAATATCGATACTCTTGCATAATTTTGGCGTGCTAGACGTCGGCTTAAACGTTGCTTGCGCAATAATATCCTGGCCAGTAGAGATCCCCCCTAAAATGCCTCCCGCATGATTACTTAAAAAACCACTGGCTGTTATCTCATCACGGTGCTCACTTCCTTTTTGAGTAGCGCATAAGACACCATCACCAATTTCTACAGCTTTTACAGCATTAATACCCATCAATGCGCCGGCAATATCGGCATCGAGTTTTGCAAAGACCGGAGCACCAAGACCGATAGGAACTTTTTGAGCATGCACTATCACTTTTGCTCCAATCGACTCTTGCTCTTTGCGGATTAAAGCCAATTTTTTTTCTAAAAAATGTACTTGATGAAGGTTAGGACAAAAAAAAGGATTCTTATTTGCCGCATCAAAAGACTCAAAATCTAAAATAGTATCACCAAATTGTGAAAGGTATGCTTGAATAGAGACACCGTACTGCTCATTTAAATATTTTTTTGCAATTGCCCCCCCGGCAACACGCATCGCTGTTTCTCTAGCACTTGCTCTACCTCCACCACGATAATCACGAATACCATATTTTTGTTGATAAGTGTAATCAGCGTGACCTGGTCTATAAATATTCTTTAATTCAGTATAGTCTTTGCTTTTAACATCACGATTTTTTATCATCAAGCCAATCGGTGTGCCGGTTGTTTTACCTGAAAAAACACCTGAAATAATTTCAACTTCATCCGTCTCTTTTCGTTGAGAGGTTACCTTGGACTGTCCTGGACGTCTTCGATTGAGTTCTTTTTGAATGTCACAAGCCGAAAGCTCTAAGCCCGGTGGACACCCATCAATAATTGCGCCTATCACATCACCATGACTTTCACCAAAAGTGGTGATGCGAAACAAATGACCGAATGTATTCCCAGCCATTAAAAGAAACGCTCAAGTTCTTCTTTGGTCAATACAAATACACCATCTCCACCGCGCTCGAAATCGATCCAAGTAAAAGGAATTTCCGGGTATTTTTTCATTAACGCTTCCATACTATTACCAACTTCAACAACTAAGATACCTTTATCTTTTAAATATACTTTAGCGTTTTCAAGCAACTTTATCACAACTTCTAAACCATCATCATTAGCCTCTAGTGCAAGAACAGGTTCATGATTGAATTCCTCTGGCAAAGTCGCCATTTCTTGTTTTGAGACGTAGGGCGGATTTGATACGATAATATCGTAAGTTAGCTCTGGGGAGAGCTTAGAAAATAGATCAGACTCAATAAGCTGTAACGCATCTTCTACTTCATGTGCGATTACATTTTCTTTAGCAATCGACAATGCTGTTTTGGAGATATCTACAGCATCCACAATCGCGGTATCAAAAGCAAGACTTGCTGCAATAGCAATACAACCACTCCCAGTACACATATCTAAAATATGTGTAACATTATCTGCGTCAATCCACGGCTCAAAACGATTCTCAATAAGCTCTGCAATTGGTGATCTAGGAATAAGTACGGCATCTGTGACCTTAAAGCGCAAACCAGCAAAATAAGATATACCTGTCAGGTATGGTGCTGGAATAC
>JAUICE010000084.1 GCA_030428185.1 Gammaproteobacteria bacterium | reverse complement strand
GGTTACTATCCGCTTTAAGAACAAATAACGGATAGTTAATATTGTGCCTATCACGCATATCAAAGCTCAAGGATTTGATGAAGAAAACATTTGTGCACTGATAACAACTCGACAAGGTGGTGTTAGCAAACCGCCTTTTGACTCAATGAATATTGGACTATTCTCTGGTGATAACCCTAGAGCGGTCTTTTCGAATCGATCTAAGCTCATAACAACACTAAACCTTCCACAAGAGCCTAGTTATTTAAAACAGGTTCATGGTATAGAGGTCTTATATAATCCAGAGTCAACAACACTAAAAAATGCTGATGCAGCAATTACGGATAAGATAGGCACAATAATCGCCATTCAGACTGCTGACTGCTTACCGATATTACTTGCAGATAAAGATACGACTGAGGTTGCTGGTATTCATGCTGGCTGGCGTAGTCTTTGTGATGGAATTATCGAAAATACACTAGAGCATATGCATACACCTTCCCAAAGACTCACTGCATGGTTAGGCCCATGTATCTGTTTGAATTGTTTTGAAGTGGGTAGTGAAGTTGTAGATGCATTTAAAAGCAATCATCGCTACATGAGTCATGCGCATAAAAATTTTAATGGTAAGGATCATCTCTCTCTCAAAATGATTGCACGATTCATCTTAAAAAAACTTGGTGTTTCAGATATTCATGAATCATCTTATTGCACTTATTGTGAAAAAGAACTTTTTTATTCCTATCGCCGTGACCAAACAACCGGTAGAATGGTGAGCTTAATTTGGATAAACGCTAAGAGGTAAACAATGAAAAAACTGTTATTTCTTTATCTGTTCATACCGTTGTGTGCTTTGGCAAATGATTTTCCTAGCCTATCACCTATGCTTGAAAAAACACGCCCCTCAATCGTTAACATACAAGCACAAGGCACACTGCCCCCACAAGCACCTACTATCAATCAAAAAGGTAAACCACGCAGGTTGAAACCAAGACCATTTAGTAATCTTGGATCGGGAGTCGTTATTGATCCCAAAAAAGGTTATATCGTTTCAAACGCTCATGTAATTAGCCGCGCGAGCCTGATTACCGTTACCCTCTATGATGGAAGAAGATTGAAAGCCAAGGTCATCGGCTCAGATCCCGCCTCAGATGTTGCCGTTATACAAGTAAAAGCGCCAAAACTCCAAGGTCTTCCCATTGGAAAGTCTCAAGATCTAAAAGTTGGAGACTTTGTGGTTGCAATTGGTAATCCGTTTGGCTTAAACAGTTACGGAAACAATCAATCAGCAACTTTTGGCATTGTCAGTGCTCTACAGAGAAACTCCTTAAATATTGAAGGGGTGGAAAACTTCATTCAAACAGACGCTGCAATTAATCCTGGAAATTCAGGTGGCGCCTTAGTCAATACAAAAGGTGAGCTTGTCGGTATTAATACCGCCATTCTAACTCCCATAGGCGGCAATATTGGTATTGGCTTTGCCATTCCCATTGATTTAGTCAGTGATATTAGCCAGCAGCTAATTAAATATGGCAGTGTTGATAGAGGACTAATGGGTATCTTCGTGCAACACCTGACCCCAGAATTAGCTTCAGCTTTTGGACTCCCTGAAGAAACTAAAGGTGCTGTAGTTACGCAAGTCAATAAGAACTCACCTGCTTATCACGCAGGTCTTAAGGCTGGGGATATCATATTAAAAATCAATAACACAATCATCACCGATGCAGCACAAGTCAAAACAACCATAGGTTTATTACGTGTCGGTGGTAAGGCAAGAATTAGTGTCATTCGTGATAAAAAAACTATTATGCTGCAATCAACTGTAAGCTCTATTAAACAACATGAACAGCAAATTCAAGCCGCCGATCCATTTCTTTATGGGCTTGCTTTAAGTGACTTCAAACAACAGTCTCCTTTGCATGGAATGATTGAAGGTGTGCTCATCGATGGTGCTTCAGAAAACTCTGCAGGCTGGCAGGCAGGTCTTCGCCCTGGTGATGTGATCATCAGCGCAAATAATGTTTCTATACATAATTTAAATGAGCTAAAAAAGCAAAGTTATAAAAACAGTCACTCTCTACTGGTACATATTATTCGTGGCCCAGGATCACTATTTTTTATCATTAACTAATCTGCAACCAATTGATACCGCGCTTATCACGCGGTATCAATACATCATTATTCTGCTCTGAGTGAAAAAACACAAAGATCATAACTATTAGTAACGCTCTAAATAGTACACAATAAAATCATTTACCAATTGTTTGTGCTTTTATTAGCTTAATGATTTCAGAAAAATCATCATTTTTAGGATTCTCTACTCCCATTAACCATGCGTATAGCTCTGTATCTTCTATTGCTAACAGCGCTTCAAAGTCTTCTTGTAATCCTCTAGACAAAAGTGGATACTCTGCTTTTAAAAAATTTTGTAATATAATATCCAGCTCGAGCATTCCACGATGACAGCGCCATGTTAACTTGTTGATATGGCTATGATTATCCACAAAAATGCCTAACAATTAATAAAATTTAACCAAATATCTCATATTTTTAATCTTATGAAAACGCTTTTTAACAAACTTAATGCCAAAAGCATCGACATTCTTGACACTAAATATTACGCAATCAAACCTCTAGCGGATGAATTTGGAGAAGAGCCCAATACTTGCTGCTATCTACTCAATCATCTTCAGTCTCTTAATGTAATAGGAGAAAAGGCCGCTGAATTTCTGCAAGGTCAGCTTACCATCGATATTTCCAAAGTAGACTCTCCAAGCTTGGGCGCATACTGTAATATCAAGGGCCGAATCATAAGCTTATTTTACTGCGTTAAAATATCCAATAAACACTTCAAACTGATTATGCCAAGTCAGCTGATTAATAGCACACAAAAAAAACTAATAAAATATGGAGCTTTCTCTAAAGTGAGCATAGCGCCTTCAAGTGAAGTCATCGGTTTATATAAAGATATGGAGCATAGGGACTTCCTTTTTCTTAATGATAAAACCCTAGAAAATGATTTATCAAAAATTAACGCGCCTCTATTTGGCAGTATTAGCTACCATTATCGACAGTTGTTAAACCATATCCCTTCTTTATATTTAAACACTCAAAATCACTGGCTCCCACACAAAATTGGGCTCGATAGGCTTAATGCTATCGATGTCAAAAAAGGCTGTTATTTGGGACAGGAAATCATTGCAAGAATGCATTTTAAAGGCAAGCAAAAATATGGTGTGAGTCATTTTATTTCAGAGGAAGCATTGCTACCTGGTGATAAAATAGAACGCGGTAACCAAACCATTGGTGATGTCATTGATATATGTCCAACATTAGATAATAAGACATTAGTGCTTGGTTCGATACTCTTATCCTATACCAGGGCAAACGCATGAAGCGCTTTTTAGTTCACTTGTTGTTAAAAGTAATTTTCCGTTGCTCATTTATTTGCATATAAACTCCGCTACTTAAATCACTTTTGCCTAGATTGAACGCAAAAATCACACTCATGCGTTTGCCCTGTATCCTATACCTAATGGAAATCAAACTGCGCCTTTTAGCGCTAGGCTAACAGATCCGCTACATTTAAAAAGCAAAAATAAAAAAGCTTAAAATCCAGTGTCGGCTCTTTCTTCTGCAAAGATCAAACGTTATTTTGTTCAATGGGCACGGCTTACAGGTAAAAACAGCAAACACATGGGATTTTCAAAGTCTAGTGGAACAATTCATTATGGCGTCGTGGCAGGAAGCACCGGCAAAGATTGCAGCCGATGTCCTATCAACTCACATTACAGAATGACACAGCTGCCTAGATGGCTGTGGGTCGATTCTGGCCGCATACTTCTCCGCAGACTGTTTTTTTTTCTCGACATAAGTTTTGAAAGCCGCTCGCCAATCCACGGCGTCGCACGACGTGCGCCTCGGGGTCTTACCACACAGAAACACGCCCACGGCATATTCGAAACCCAGCCCAGAAAAAGAATTAAATGCCAACGGGTAAATTGAACCGGCACCCCAGTTAAACTTGAACGACCGCGCCGCCGGTTCTTGAAATTCTACCCGATTATAAAGCCCTTGAGCAAAATCCATCGCGATATTGGCAGGCAGAAACCGCTGTGAGTACCCCACGACCTGCCGCCAAAATAAATCTCGTTGGTCCCAATTCCAATTATTATAGTGGCTATAATAAAGCTCAAATGCCCTAAGGAGATGTTGTAGGTTAAACACGACCTCGAGGAATGAGTGTTGCGTGAAATCTGCCCTAAATTGCTCAAGATTTCTCCAGAGCGCTGTCTCGTTAGGTAAATCAAGACTAAGTGCTTTTTTTACATCAGCTTCACTACTTTCACTAATCGCTTTAATGATTTGACTGAAGTCAAAGGGGGTTTGTGCTTGATAATAGGCTTCATGTCCTTCTGAAAAAATAGCTTGGTACTGACGAGCCATTTTTTCTTTTGACATGTACTGAGCTAACATCTGACAAAGCTCATCATCCATCGCGCAAAGGGCTGCCTGAAAAGCGGTCTTGTTTCTGACCTCACGTCTTGAATAATCAGTGACCGTGACTTTTTCGGTGAGTAGTGTCTCTACTAAGAGTGGATTGTCGTTAAGTAAGGCTTCTGCTTTGCTTAAGTCTCCATAAACAATTAATTGAACTAACTCTACGGCCTTGGCATTAGGCTTTTTGAAAAATCCTAATGGAGAAGTCATGATCGCTCTTTCTATTTTTGCTTGCTCAAGAATATCATTAAGTCTATCGGCCATCGTGGTTTGAAAGAGCAGAGTTTGTAAGCGTGCATTCTCACTTAACAGCTGACGCCCTTTCTTGGTGCTTACTAAAGTTTCTGCAACCGTCTTACCTTGGTATTTGCCCTCGGGAATAACACTATTCATGCCATCTACGGTGAGTGTTTCCAAAAAATTAGGGTTATCATGCAACCAAAAGAGGGTATCGCGTTTATGCTCTGGGCTAAACAAGAGTAACAGTGCGTTATTGATATCTGCACCCATCTCTATATAAACTCTCACCGATGTCGCATCTTTTTCAGTAATAGCAATAGCAAAGTAAATGCCTTGTAATCTCGCCTCTTTTTTTAGTTGCGCTGTTAATTGAGGCATTTCATTATAAAGAATAGTTAATAGCTCTTTTTTATCGTCTACTGATTTATCTTGTAGATAAGCACTCACCAAGGCCGCTTTCTGCGCCATGCTCCAGTCACTAAAAAATTCCAAGCACTGAACTAACTCATAGCCATGGGAAATGAGCATGCTCAAGGTTTTTGAGTCTAATGCACTAATTTCGCCTAGTAACAGGTTGTCGAATAAAGCCGACTCTTTGTGAGTAAAAGCGACATAGCTTTCCTCTCTTAATTGTTGTAACAGCTGCTGCTTGAGATTTTGCCAGTTGATGTCAATAACTTTGCCCGACATTTCGCCTGTTTCTAATAATTCGTCCATAGGGATAGAGGTGCGCATAAAGACGTTGATGCATTCACAAAATTTTGCATACTCATCTTCTTGATATGGATTATCCACCGCACGTGTACCTTGGTATCCATGTACTGCTATCAAGGTTTCTATTTGAGCGCATAGTGCACTCACAAGACCAAATAACTGAAAGTGATTGGCAAACCCTGTTTGGAGCTTGGCAAAAATGTCTTCATCAGAAAGGTCTCCGCTCCCCGCGTGAGAATAAACGTCATCTGTGTTGATATACCAAACTCCTAAGCCTGTAGCGTTAGCAATGTTAATCACTCGGTTATGGACATGAACGCCTTGTGGATTTTGAGCTGCAATAATGCTCGCTATTCTATCAACCAGTTTAAAGCGCGTTAAAGCAACGAGTTGATCGATGTTTTGTGGCATATTGAAAAGCGTAATCGTGAAGTTTACCCGATTAGTAAACCCTGCTGAGCATTGCTCTACATCCTCTTTTATCCTTGATGCAATCAGACGCCTTTGCTCATCAGTTGTTTTAGGGTGTGTAAATATAACGTACAAAGTGCTTAAAGAAGCAAGTAGCTGCCGTTTTAAAGAGAAAATTGATTGTGTCCCGGCGTGTCTGTCTAATTGTTTGAAAAACATTTCTTTTTCAGTCAAGAAAATCTTTCTATCTGTTTGATAATCATGGGCTTCGTGTGTTTTCTCTATATCATTGAGCCCTAATTGTATGCTCAAATGCTCAGAAAAGTCGGCTAGCCAATCCTCTGGAAGGTCTGCTGGTACTGTAACTGGTAAGCGCTGCGGTTGTTGGCTGTAGCATT
>JAUICE010000083.1 GCA_030428185.1 Gammaproteobacteria bacterium | reverse complement strand
CGTTACCAGCTAATAATTTCATATAGATTTATACGTAAAAGAGATGGATAGCACATACCAACCGGCCGCCGTTGAGGAAAATGCTCAAAAGTTTTGGCAGCAAAAAAACTCATACAGTGTTACAGAAGATTTAGCCAAAGAAAAGTTTTACTGCTTATCTATGTTTCCTTATCCTAGCGGCACTTTGCATATGGGACACGTTCGTAATTACACCCTTGGTGATGTGATTGCAAGATACCATAGAGCGCTTGGGAAGAATGTATTGCAACCGATAGGTTGGGATGCATTTGGACTACCTGCCGAAAATGCAGCCATTAAACACAATGTACATCCTGCTGACTGGACTGAAAAAAATATTGAAAAGATGAAAGCTCAGCTTTTGCGTTTAGGTAACGCTTATGACTGGAAGCGAGAACTGGCGACGTGTGATCCATCTTATTACTGTTGGGAGCAGTGGTTTTTTATAAAACTTTATGAAAAAGGCTTAGTCTATAAAAAAAATGCAACCGTTAATTGGGATCCAGTTGACAAAACAGTATTAGCGAATGAGCAAGTTGTTGATGGTCGGGGTTGGCGATCTGGCGCTCTAATTGAGCAAAAAGAGATTTCTCAGTGGTTTGTCAAAATCACAGCTTACGCTGATGAGCTCTTAGAGTCTCTTAATGAGCTAGAAGGCTGGCCACATCAAGTTAAGTCCATGCAAAAAAATTGGATTGGTAAGAGTAATGGAACAGAAATCTCATTTACCATTAAAGATCAAGCGGCTACTCTAAAGATTTTTACTACCCGTGCAGATACCTTGATGGGAGTTAGCTATCTTGCTATTGCCAGCGATCATCCACTAGCAAAACAAGCCGCTAATGATAATGAGGATATTGCAGCGTTCATTAAAACGTGTCAGCAAATTAAAGTATCAGAAGCTGAACTAGCAACCTTAGATAAAAAAGGTATAGCCACACCCTTTTATGCCGAACATCCTATTACAGGTGAAACCCTCCCGGTTTGGGTGGCTAATTTTGTGCTGATGAATTACGGTGAAGGTGCTGTAATGTGCGTTCCAGCACATGATGAACGAGACCATGACTTTGCTTGTCAGTATCACTTACCGATTAAGCCTGTCATCAATGCAGAACACGACTACAATGCATCAGCATTCACTGATAAAGGCAACCTCATCAATTCGCTTGAATTCAATGAGCTGTCATCTGATGAAGCCATCAAAGCAATTACTATTAAGTTAACTGCCTTAAATAAGGGTAAAGAAACGACACATTATCGATTACGAGACTGGGGTGTTTCTAGACAACGCTATTGGGGAACGCCTATTCCCATGATTAATTGTGATTCTTGTGGTCATATTCCAGTAAAAGAAGATGATTTGCCGGTGATTTTGCCTAAAGACGTTGATTTTAGCTCTCAAGGCTCACCTCTAACGACAAATAAAGAATTTCTTGAAGTTGAATGTCCGAAATGTGGTACTCATGCTAATCGCGAAACAGACACCTTTGATACATTCTTCGAATCATCATGGTATTACGCGAGATTTGCCTGTAAAAACCAAGATAATGCTATGCTTGACGATAGAGCCAAATACTGGACTCCGGTTGATCAATATGTTGGTGGAATTGAACATGCTGTGATGCACCTTTTGTACGCTCGTTTTTTTCATAAACTCATGCGTGATTTTGGTCTCGTTAACTCAGATGAACCTTTTAAGAAACTATTAACACAAGGCATGGTGTTAAAAGATGGCACTAAAATGTCAAAATCAAAAGGTAATATCGTTGATCCAAATGAAATCATTGATAAATATGGTGCAGATACTGCTAGATTTTTTAGTATGTTTGCAGCCCCTCCTGAGCAGTCATTAGAATGGTCTGACAGTGGGGTTGAGGGCGCGTATCGTTTTTTAAAGAAATTATGGCAATTTTGTCACGATAACCTTTTTATCAAAGAGGTTAACGAAGATCTCGAAAACAGCAAGATCCCACAAACAGATTGGATTGATGCAAGTACATCTGTGAAAAAATTAAGATGTGAAGTACATCAAGTATTATCACAAATTCTATTTGATTATGAGCGCTGCCAGTTTAATACGGTTGCCTCTGGTGTTATGAAGATATTTAACCTTCTCTCTAGCACTAATAAAAATGAAAGTCACTATCAGAAGTTCGTTTATGAAACTATTAAAATTATTCTGCAAGTACTGGCGCCATTGACACCTCATATTTGTCATGAATTATGGCAAAACTTAAGCTTTAAGGGTGAGATCAGTCAAGAAAAATGGCCCAAGGTAGCTAAAGATGCTCTGAAACTTGATGTTATTACCTATGTTGTACAAATTAACGGCAAGCTTAAAGGTCAGGTAGATGTCGATGCTTCTGCAGATAATGATGAAATCATTAAACAAATTAAAGCCAATAAAGGTATTGAGCAAACTTTAGATGGTAAAGTTATCCGTAAAGAGATTGTGGTTAATCATAGACAGTTGGTGAACTTTGTTGTTACTTAGGATGTTATGTTTAACGATAGCTGTGGGCTGTCTTAATAGCTGTGGTTTTTATAGCATGAATTTCAAAAAGCCATTAAATGCTTGCTTTAGTTCAAGCGATAGCAAGCTGCTTTACTATGCAACTCACCTACTCCCTAACCACTGTAGAGATAAAGCACTCAAAGTAAAATTAGTCAATTTAAGCCAGAAAGCACAAGTGCTAACCGCCAGCAGTAATAATACTGTAAATCAGCAGCAACTCTCTTATCACTTGCAGGTTGAAGTATCTGCCTATCCGTATATAGAATCTATCAAGACAAAGACATTGTCACTCACTAAACCTTTTATTCACAATGCTAATGCTACACTGGGTTCACAAAGTGAGAAAGCAATCATAGACGATGAAGCTTATAATAGACTATTAGAACAACTGTATATTTACTTATATTCAATACAAAATAAATACCAATGACATGAGATCGGCAATACAGGAAGTTAAACATCTAACAGATAATGATAAGTTGATCCTAATTTCTGGAGATGAGCCTTTATTGATTCATCAAGCCACGGACTATTTAAGAAAGAAAATTCGTCATCACTCTGAGGCGACAGAAATTGTATCAGTGACTATAGATTCTATCGATGACCTTAATGAATTAAAATTACAGGCAGATACACCATCTCTTTTCTCACAAGAACAGTGCTTCTTTGTTTATTTGAATTTTTCTATAAACGCTCAGAGAGGTAAGGCATTAAATGCACTAATATCCGAACTGCCTATAAATAAACGTTATATTTTTATTACCTTCAACCTTTCAAAGCAACAGTTAAGCGCAGCATGGGTTAAATCCTTAGAGAAAAAAGGTAAACACTATATTGCATATAAAATTAAAAGTTATGAATATATCCACTGGATAAAAAAACAAATGAAACGTCATCATTTGCGCACTAGTGAAAAGGGCTATCAGTATATTGCTCATTTTAATGAAAATAACGCCCTTGAGTGTTATCAAAGCATTGAGAAACTAGTATTGCTATACGGCAAAGGAGAAGTATCTGAGGATCAAATTTTATCAACACTAGCTGAGCAATCAAACTATACTGTTTTTCAATTAGTAGATTCATGCTTGCTTGCTGACTACTCTAGAATGAATGATATTTTTTATAGTCTACAGTCGCAAAAAGAGGAGCCATCGCTAATTCTAGCACTCATTGTTAAAGAGCTAAGATTATTAACCAAACTGGCTTTTTCAGAAAATGTGGTCAAAACACTCGCTGAGCTGGGAGTGTGGCAAAGCAAACAACAAATATATATGACTACCTTAAAACGTCTTACTAAAAAACAGCTATTAAATTTAATTCACATGGCAAAAAATACTGACGCTGTTATTAAGGGTGTTGCCGTCGGTGATCCCTGGAATTATCTAAAACGATTATGCGAGTCCTTGGTGCTCGCTATACCCAATGGAAATCAAACTGCACGTTTTGAGTGTTGATATTGGTGTTTACTCAATACCTAATTTTTTTAGTCGATATCTCAACGCCCTAAAAGTAATACCTAAAAGTTTTGCAGCTTTTGTTCTATTCCATTTTGTTTTATTTAAAGCATCAAGGATAACTTCCTTTTGTTGCTCTAATAAATAATCATCTAAATCCTGACCTTCTGAAGGCTCTTTGCTTTCTGAGGCTGTCAAAATATGATCATCTTCATCTTCTGGTAATTTCAGGCTATCGACATTAATCTCATGATCCTCTGATAGCGTAATCGCTCGCTCTAAAATATTTTCTAACTCTCTAACGTTACCAGGAAAGGAATACTGTTGGAATTTATGAATCGCTTCTTCAGTCACCGATATATTAATTTCTTTGTCACCTAATATCTTATTTAAGATGTAATGCACTAATAAGGGGATATCATCCTTACGCTGGCGTAATGGAGGTACTTCGAGCTCAATAACATTAATTCGATAATATAAATCCTCACGAAACAGCCCCTTTGTGATCTCTTCTTTTAGATTTTTATGGCTTGCACTAAGTATTCTGACATCCACACTGATTTCTTTATCTTCACCTACTGGTTTAATTGCTTTTTCCTGTACAGCTCTTAAAAGTTTAACTTGCATATGCAATGGCAGCTCGGCAATTTCGTCTAAAAAAATTGTCCCACCATCTGCCGCTTGAAACAGTCCCGCTCTATCTTGAGTAGCACCTGTGAAACTTCCCTTCTTGTAACCAAAGAACTCGCTTTCCATCAGATCTTGAGGAATAGCGCTACAGTTTACAGCAATAAACGGCTGCTTTCCTTTTGCCCCACGCTTATGAATTAATGAGGCAACAAGCTCTTTCCCAACACCAGATTCCCCATAAATAAACACCGGAGCTTGGCTACGAGACAATTTAACAATATCTTTTTTTAATAAAAGCATACAGGCACTTTGGCCAATTAACTCATCATCACCTAGAGATGCTGCGTTACTTTCAGATAATTTTAATGCTGTAGTAACTAAATCTTTTAATATTGATAGCTTTATAGGCTTAGAAACATAGTCAAATGCGCCTTTTTTAAGAGCATTAACCGCCCCTTCTACATTTCCGAATGCTGTTATCACAGCAATAGGTAGATTTGGATACTCTGTTTGCACAAACTCAACAAAATCAATGCCGTCACCATCGGGAAGACGCATATCAGTTAAGCATAAAAAATACTCATGTTGTGAAACCAATTGATGTGCTTCTTCAAGATTTTTTGCAACGATAGCACTTATATCCATTCTATTTAACGTAAGCTGTAAAAGCTCACAAATATCTGGCTCGTCATCGATTATCAGCACTTTTCGATGTAATTTATCCATATTCATATCTCATCAAAATCATTAAATGTAATTAAAAATCCTGTGCCCTTTCTCTTATCTAGTAATTGAATACTCGCTCCGTTGGCTTCACATAATTCTTTAGCAATGAATAATCCAAGTCCAACCCCATTTCTAGACGTTGTGTAAAATGGTTCAAAAATATTGTCACGGATCTCTTTAGGAATACCTTGACCATTATCAAAAATCTCTATACAAACTTTTCCATACTCATTAATAAACACACTCAGCTCAACAGTTAACTTTTCTCCCTTAGTGCCCCCATGTTTCAGTGCATTCTCAATGAGTATAATGAGCAACTGTTCTAGTTGAAACTTATCAAATGATATTTTTATATCAGAAGGATTGAGATGCATCTGTAGACATAACTGCTTATGAAATAGGGATTCTTTTCTAATCTTTTCTAAAAAAATTCGAGCATTAAACTGTGTTTTAACGGACTTCTTTCTACGTGATAATTGTAAAATATTTTTGACTAAAATATTCATTCGCTCACTGTTAGTGAGTATGATTTCAACTAAGCGCTTATCTTCTGTGTGTAATATTGATGACTCTTGCAATAATTCTGCGGCATGAGAAATCGCACCCAAAGGGTTTCTCAACTCATGCGCAATACTCGCTGTGAAGCGCCCAAGAGACGCAAGCTTTAAGTTTTGCACATGCTGTTTGGTTCTTTTGTTATCTTCAAAAACAATTAAATGGCCATAATCCTTTGAAAGTAAAATATGCGCTGTGACTTCAATATTATTCAAGTAAAGAACATGGGTTTTTATGGGCGGCTTTTTCTTTTTTATTTCATCAATTTTGTTAGTGATTTCTGGTGCGATATTTTTTAAGTTCATCGGTGTTTTATCATCTAACTGAAATAGTTTTTTAGCATGCTTGTTTAGATGATTAATGTCATAACCCTCATCAATAAGCATGACGCCAGAGTGTAATCTATGAATAATGTAATCATTGATGAGTGTTAAACTTTCGATTTCACGTTTATTATGAAGGGCTTTTATTTCGTTTTTTTTAATCCACTGGGCGAGAACTA